>NZ_JBVJMN010000021.1:0-106759 GCF_055584185.1 Streptomyces sp. NPDC104202
GGGCAGCCACGCCAGCTAACAGCGGCCCACTTGCTTCCCCTCTCCCCCCCCCCCCCCCCCCCCCGGCCGCCCCCCCCCCCCCCCCCCCCCCCCCCCCCCCCCCCCCCCCCGGGGCCCCCCCCCGGGCCGGTGGTGTGTCAGGGGTGGGGCGGGGCCGGGGAGCCGGTGGGCGGGGTGGCGGCGAGGGCGTCGCGGAGGAACGGAAGGATGCCGCGTTCCAGCAGGGCGCGGCGCCAGGCGTCGCGGGCGCGGGAGAGCTCGTCGTCGGGCGGGCCCGCGGCGCTGACCTCGACCGGGCTGTTGCGCAGGGCGGTCATGAGGAGTCCGGCGGCGGCGCAGAGCAGGCCGGCCGCGGCGAGCACGCCGAAGACCAGTCCGGCGGTGAGCAGGGTCGCGCCGAACACCACGCCGGGCGCGAGGGCGTGGAGGACGGCGCCGACCAGCAGGAAGATGACGGAGGCCGCGCCGGCGAGGACCGGCACCATGACGGTGAAGATGGCGACGACGCCCGCGCCGGGGCCGGGCCGGTCGGCGGTCGGTGCCGGGGGCCGGCTCCCGAGTGCGGTGCGGTTCTGTTCGCGCACCTTGACGAAGTGGTCGTACTCCTCGGCCGCCGCGCTGGTCACCAGGGTCGTCGCGTTCAGCGTCATGGCGCGCAGTTGCGTGACCGTGAGCCGGGTGCCGACGCCGACGAGATCCGGACGTGCGTGGGCGGTGCTCAGTGCGTCGTCGAGGACCCGCTCGTACTCGGCGCGGTCCTCGGTCAGCAGGTGCGGAGCCACGTTCATGTGCATCCCCCGATGCCCCGTCGCCCGCCTCAGCCGGGTGAAGCGGTCGGCTGGGGGGAAACGGAGGAGAGCCTGCTTCGGATGCCCCGATGGTATTGCGGCGACGCCGCGCCCTGACAGGGTGTTTCCGGAATTCGCCGTCCCCGGATGCGCAGGGTGATGCGTCAGCCGTTCAGCGGGAGTTGGACGACCAGTAGCTTTCCGGCCATGGTCACGCCACCGTCCATGGCGATCGCGAGTCCGTCCGCGTAGACGTGCGGTCCGTCGACGACGGGGCCTCCGCTTCCCTCGCCCTCCTCCGTGCCGACCTGGCCGAGGAGGTAGGGGATGGGGCTGTGGCCGTGGACGATCCGGCGGCCGCCGTAGGTGGCGAGCAGCTCCTGGACGGCCTGGGGGCCGCCCTCGTCGCGGAAGGCGAAGCGCTTGGTGAACTTCCGGAAGACGTCCCAGACTTCGTCGGCGTCGTTGCGGGTGAGGATCTCGTGGACGGTGTCGTTGACGTCCTCGATCGTCGTGCCGTACTCGAGGTACGCGGTGGTGTCGGAGTGCAGGAGGAGGTGGTCGTCCTCCCGCACCACGGCGTCGAGGCGGGACATCCACTGGAGGTGGACGTCCTGGAGCCGGTCCATGTCGTGCTTCTGGCCGCCGTTGAGCAGCCAGGCGGCCTGGAAGGTGGCGGTGCCGGCACCGGAGTTGACCGGCGTGTCGCCGAAGCGCTTGGCGCCGATGAGGAGCAGTTCGTGGTTGCCCATGAGGGCCTTGCAGTATCCGCCGGCGGCGGCGGCCTCCGCGGAGAGCCGCATGACGAGGTCGATCACGCCGATGCCGTCGGGTCCGCGGTCGGTGAAGTCGCCGAGGAACCAGAGGCGGGCGTTGCCCGCGGCCCAGCTGCCGTTCTCGTCGATGAGGCGCTGCTCCCGCAGGGCGGCGACGAGTTCGTCGAGGTAGCCGTGGACGTCGCCCACGACGAAGAGCGGGCCGGGGCCGTCGCCGGACGCGGGTTCGGCGGCCGGGGCGGCCTCGGGGGCGACGGGGACCTGGAGGGTGTCGCCGCGGTTGATGACGGGCAGGTCGCGCTCGGTCGGGGTGTAGCCCTCCGGCGCCTCGCCCTCGGGGAAGGCGTTGCCGGGGTGTCCGGTGGCGACGGAGACGATGGAGGAGCCGGTCGGCTCGGGGTACGCGGGGGCGAGGCGGCGGCCCAGCTGGAGCGTCGGCGCGGCGGGCATCGGCGCGGTGGGCGCGGGTGCGGCGGCCGGGGTGGCGGGGGCGATCGGGACGGCTTCGATCGGCACCACGACCGGTACGGGCGGGGCGGGCGTCACGGAGACCGGGTGCGCGGCGTGCGGGACCCGCAGGGTCTGCGCCGGGTGCTCGGCGACCGCGATGCGCTCGGCCGGATCGGTGTGCGCGGCGGGGGCCCGGTGGTCCGCGGCGGGCTCGGCGGGCGGCGCCTCGGGCGGCGCGGGCACCTGCTGGGGGTCCGCGGCCGGCGGCTCGGCGGCATGGCCCTGTACGGGCACCCGGGCGTACGGCGGTACGCGGAAGTCACGCAATGTCGCCGTGCGCGACACGGGCTCCTGCCCGGCCCCCTGAGTCATCGACCCCTCCACCACCGTCGCGATGCCCTGCACATCGCGAGCCGGCCTGGTCGTGGTGGTCCGCGATGTCGTGCGCCCATCATAGGAATGAGGGTCCGCCTGTGTGACGCACCAGGGGTGGTGAATCCGGGTCCACTCCGGGTTCACCGGTTGTTTCGCCCGAATTGAGAAGGTCCAGTCCAGGGTCGAGGCCGGTGGGCGGTCCGGTTTCGTCGTCCTCGCCCACGGGCAGGGGCGAGGAGCGACGGCTTCGGAAGGTGCCGGACGGGTGTCAGTCCTTCGCGGGTGAGCGCGGCGGGCTGACGGTCGTGCGCGGCGAACGGCGCTGCGAGGACGTGCGGATGATGAGTTCGGTCGGTATCACCTGTTCGACCGGGCCGTCGGTGTCGGTCCCCTCGATGGCGTCGATGAGGAGCTGGACGACGGCCGTGCCGATGCGGCGCGGCTTGAGCGAGAGCGTGGTGATGGGCGGCTCGGTGGTGGCGTAGACGGTCGACTCGCTGCAGCACACCAGCAGCAGGTCGTCGGGTACGCGCAGTCCGTAGCGGCGCGCGGCCGCGAGGAGGTCGGTTCCGTTGGGGTCGAACAGGCCGTACACGGCGTCGGGCCGGTCCGGGCGGGCGAGCAGCCGGTCGGCCGCGACGGCGCCCGCGCACGGGTCGTGCGCCGGGTAGGCCTCGTAGACGGGGTCCTGGCCGACCCGCTCGCACCAGTTCAGGTACGCGGTGGTGGACAGGCGGGTGTACGTGTCGGTGGTGGTGCCGGTCAGGAGCCCGATGCGGCGGGCGCCGGCGTCGGCGAGGTGGTCGAGCAGGTCGAGGACGGCGGCTTCGTGGTCGTTGTCGACCCAGGCGGTGACCGGAAGGGTGCCGGCGGGGCGTCCGTCGGAGACGACGGGCAGGCCCTGGCGGACCAGTTCGGTGACGACCGGGTCGTGGTCGGAGGGGTCGATGACGACGGTGCCGTCGAGGGCGACGTTCGACCAGACGTCATGGCGGGAGGTGGCGGGGAGGATGACCAGGGCGTAGCCCCGGGCGAGCGCCGCCGACGTGGCGGCCCTGGCCATCTCCGCGAAGTACGCGAATTCGGTGAAGGTGAAAGGTTCATCCCCGTACGTCGTCACGGTCAGGCCGATGAGTCCCGACTTGCCCGTACGGAGCGTGCGGGCCGCCGCGGACGGGCGGTAGCCCAGGCGGTCGGCGACCTCGCGCACGTGCCGGCGGGTGGCGTCCGGGAGCCGGCCCTTGCCGTTGAGCGCGTCGGAGACAGTCGTGATGGAGACCCCGGCGGCGGCGGCCACGTCCCGGATGCCCGCCCGGCCCTGCCGGCTTCCTCGGGTCTGTGCCCGGCTCACCTGGTGCTTCCCTGCTGCTGTCATGGCGAGCCGATAGTAGGGCGATGAGGGTCGGTGGGGCCGGTCGCATATGCAGGCATTGACAGGCACGTTTCTGCATGATCAACAATGGCCAAGAGTCGTGAAATCAAAGGTAGTTGTGGTGATCACCATGAGACCTGTGGTTGTTGAACGGCGTACGCCTGGTGAGGGGGCGAGGTCTCGAAGAGGTCTCAACTCACCTCTACGGGGGATGCGCGCCACGGCGCCCGCCACCGGCGCGCGCCACCCTGCTGCGCGCTCCCCCCTCGCCGGGGCGTTTCCACAGCGTGTCCCTCCTGTTGTCCACAGCCCATTCGCAGCGGGCGCGAATCCTCTTAAGGTGAGGAGTATTGGCGGTACGGACGGTCGAGGAGGCCACACAGTGAGCGAGACCAGCGGGACGAGTACGGGCAGCCCGAGGCTGCGCGCCGAGCTGGACGGCGTCCCCACCTACAAGCCGGGCAAGCCGGCCGCCGCGGGCGGTCCGGTGGCCTTCAAGCTGTCCTCCAACGAGAACCCCTACCCGCCGCTGCCGGGGGTCATGGAGAGCACGCTGGCGGCCGCCGCGAACTTCAACCGCTACCCGGACATGGCCTGCACGGGCCTGATGCAGGAGCTGGCCGACCGCTTCGGCGTGCCCCTCTCGCACCTGGCCACCGGCACCGGCTCGGTCGGCGTCGCGCAGTCGCTCCTTCAGGCCACCTCCGGCCCCGGCGACGAGGTCATCTACGCCTGGCGCTCCTTCGAGGCGTACCCGATCATCACGCAGATCAGCGGGGCCACCTCGGTGCAGGTGCCGTTGACCGACGGCGAGGTGCACGACCTCGACGCGATGGCGGAGGCGATCACCGAGCGCACCCGGCTGATCTTCGTCTGCAACCCGAACAACCCCACGGGCACCGCGGTCCGCCGGGAGGAGCTGGAGCGCTTCCTCGACCGGGTGCCCTCCGACATCCTCGTGGTGATCGACGAGGCGTACCGGGAGTTCGTCCGCGACGCCGACATCCCCGACGGCATCGAGCTCTACCGCGACCGTCCCAACGTCGCCGTGCTGCGCACCTTCTCGAAGGCGTACGGCTTGGCGGGGCTGCGGGTGGGCTTCGCGGTCGCGCACGAGCCGGTGGCGGCCGCGCTGCGCAAGACGGCGGTGCCGTTCGGCGTGAGCCAGCTGGCGCAGGACGCGGCGGTGGCCTCGCTGCGGGCCGAGGACGAGCTGCTCGGGCGGGTCGGCTCGCTGGTGGCCGAGCGCGAGCGGGTCCACGCGGGGCTCGTGGCCCAGGGCTGGACCGTGCCGGACACCCAGGCGAACTTCGTCTGGCTGCGGCTCGGCGAGCGCACGGTGGACTTCGCGGCGGAGTGCGAGCGGCACGGTGTGGTGGTGCGGCCGTTCGCGGGCGAGGGCGTGCGCGTCACGATCGGTGAGACCGAGGCGAACGACCTGTTCCTGAAGGTGGCGGAGGGCTTCCGCAAGGAGGGCTGAGCGGGCCGGAGCGGATCAGTCCGCGACGCGCTCCACGCGGATCGGGTCACCGTCCCTGACGGTGGCCAGGATCCGCGGATCGCCGTCGAGCGAGCCCAGCAGGTTGCAGGGGCTCGCGAGCCGGCACTCGTCACCCCGGGAGACCGGGGTGGGGCCGTAGGGGAGGGCGAGGGCGTCGCCCTCGGTCCAGAAGGCCACGGTGCCGGGGTCGACGACCTGGCGTGCCCCGCCGTCGACGGTGGCGGAGACCGGTGTGTCGAAGTAGACCTCCTCGCCCCAGGTGCGGGCGGTGGAGGAGATCGGGAGGGCTTCCGCGAGCGCGCTGCTCGTGGGGGTCTCCTCCAGGGTGGCCGTGGTGTGTCCGGCCGGCCAGACGATGCGTATCCGAAGGGTCATGCCAGGGATTCAACAATATGTTGAAGGCCCTGGGAAGAGGTGGCCTTCGATGGAGGGACCCCCGACTGAAGGTACGGATGTCGTATGAGCAATAATGCTTGTGAATGTGAACGCGTTCACAAGCGTGTCCTGGTTCATCCCGTCATGGGTGGGATTACCCGGGCAGACTGCCGATGTGACCACGGCGATGTAAGGAGAAAACGACGTGGACCTCGCTCTTGCGCCAGAGACACTGGCGCGCTGGCAGTTCGGCATCACCACCGTCTACCACTTCCTCTTCGTCCCCCTGACGATCTCGCTCGCCGCCCTCACCGCCGGTCTCCAGACCGCGTGGGTGCGGACCGAGAACGAGAAGTACCTCCGGGCGACGAAGTTCTGGGGCAAGCTCTTCCTGATCAACATCGCCATGGGAGTCGTCACCGGCATCGTGCAGGAGTTCCAGTTCGGCATGAACTGGTCCGACTACTCGCGCTTCGTCGGCGACATCTTCGGTGCCCCGCTCGCCTTCGAGGCGCTCATCGCCTTCTTCTTCGAATCGACCTTCATCGGCCTGTGGATCTTCGGCTGGGACAAGCTGCCGAAGAAGATCCACCTCGCCTGCATCTGGATGGTGTCGATCGGCACGATCCTCTCGGCGTACTTCATCCTGGCGGCCAACTCCTGGATGCAGCACCCCGTGGGCTACCGCATCAACGCCGAGCGCGGCCGGGCGGAGCTCACCGACTTCTGGCTGGTGCTCACCCAGAACACCGCCGTCACCCAGTTCTTCCACACCATCACGGCGGCCTTCCTCGTCGGCGGCGCGTTCATGGTGGGCATCTCCGCCTTCCACCTGGCGCGGAAGAAGCACATCCCGGTGATGCGCACCTCGCTGCGGCTCGGCCTGATCACCCTGATCATCGCCGGCCTCGGCACCGCCATCAGCGGTGACCTGCTCGGCAAGGTCATGTTCAAGCAGCAGCCCATGAAGATGGCCGCCGCCGAGGCGCTCTGGGACGGCGAGGCGCCCGCCCCCTTCTCGGTCTTCGCCTACGGCGACGTCGAGAAGGGCCACAACACGGTGGCCATAGAGATCCCCGGCCTGCTGTCCTTCCTCGCGAACGACGACTTCAGCTCGTACGTCCCCGGCATCAACGACGTCAACAAGGCCGAGCAGGAGAAGTACGGACCCGGCGACTACCGGCCCAACATCCCGGTCGCCTACTGGGGCTTCCGCTGGATGATCGGTTTCGGCATGGCCTCGCTGACCCTCGGCATGCTCGGTCTCTGGCTGACCCGGAAGAAGTTCATGCTGGCGCCGGGACTGAGGACCGGTGAGGACGAGGTGCCGAACCTGGTCCTGTTCAAGCGCAAGGCCCTCAGCCCCCGGCTGGGGAAGTGGTACTGGGTCCTGGCCCTCTGGACCATGGCGTTCCCGCTCATCGCCAACTCCTGGGGCTGGATCTTCACCGAGATGGGCCGTCAGCCCTGGGTCGTCTACGGCGTGCTGCGCACCCGGGACGCGGTCTCCCCCGGTGTCTCCCAGGGCGAGGTGCTCACCTCGATGATCGTCTTCACCACGCTCTACGCCGTTCTCGCCGTGATCGAGGTCAAGCTCCTCGTGAAGTACGTCAAGGCGGGCCCGCCTGAGCTCACCGAGGACGACCTCAACCCGCCCACCAGGATCGGCGGGGACTCTCGTGACCCCGACCGCCCCATGGCCTTCTCGTACTGAGGCTCAGGAGATCGAGGCATGGAACTCCACGACGTCTGGTTCGTACTCATCGCGGTCCTCTGGACCGGCTACTTCTTCCTCGAAGGCTTCGACTTCGGGGTCGGCATCCTGACCAAGCTGCTCGCTCGGGACCGGCCCGAGAAGCGGGTCCTCATCAACACCATCGGACCCGTCTGGGACGGCAACGAAGTGTGGCTGCTCACCGCCGGCGGTGCCACCTTCGCCGCGTTCCCCGAGTGGTACGCGACGCTGTTCTCCGGCTTCTACCTGCCGCTGCTGATCATCCTGGTCTGCCTGATCATCCGGGGCGTCGCCTTCGAGTACCGGGTGAAGCGGCCCGAGGAGAGCTGGCAGCGCAACTGGGAGCAGGCCATCTTCTGGACCTCGCTGATCCCCGCGATCCTCTGGGGCGTGGCCTTCGGGAACATCGTCCGGGGCGTGAAGATCGACGCGGAGATGGAGTACGTCGGCAGCTTCTGGGACCTGCTCAACCCGTACGCGCTGCTGGGCGGTCTGGTCACGCTCACCCTCTTCACCTTCCACGGCGCGGTCTTCGTCGCGCTGAAGACGGTGGGGGACATCCGGGGCCGGGCGAGGGCGCTCGCCCTCAAGCTGGGACTGGTGACGGCGGTGGCCGCGCTGGGGTTCCTGATCTGGACCCAGGTCGACACCGGCGACGGGTGGAGCCTCGCGGCGATGCTGCTCGCGGTGGTCTCGCTGGTGGGCGCGATCGGAGCGATCAAGGCGGGACGCGAGGGCTGGTCCTTCGCGCTCTCGGGCGTGACGATCGCCGCCGCCGTGGCGATGCTCTTCCTCGCGCTCTTCCCGAACGTCATGCCGTCTTCGCTCGACCCGGCCTGGAGCCTTACGGTGACCAACGCGTCGTCGAGCCCGTACACGCTCAAGATCATGACCTGGTGCGCGGCGATCGCGACCCCGCTGGTGCTGCTCTACCAGAGCTGGACCTACTGGGTGTTCCGTAAGCGCATCGGTACGCAGCACATCGCCGACGCTCACTAGAGGGGCATGTTTCACGTGAAACCGATCGATCCGCGCCTGCTCCGGTACGCCCGGGCCACCCGCTTCTTCCTGATCGCGGTGGTCGTCCTCGGCCTCGTCGGGGCGGCGCTGGTCGTCGCCCAGGCGATGCTCATCGCCGAGATCGTGGTGGGGGCCTTCCAGAAGGCCCAGTCGGTTTCCGGTCTGACCACCCCGCTGCTGCTGCTCGCGGGCGTCGCGGTGGCGCGGGGGCTCGTCTCCTGGCTGACCGAACTCGCGGCCCACCGGGCGAGCGCGGCGGTCAAGTCCGAACTCCGCGGACGGCTCCTCGAACGGGCCGCCGCGCTCGGCCCCGGGTGGCTGAGCGGCCAGCGGACGGGCTCGCTGATCGCGCTCGCGACGCGGGGCGTGGACGCGCTCGACGACTACTTCGCCCGCTATCTGCCGCAGCTGGGACTCGCGGTGGTGGTGCCGGTGGCGGTGCTGGCCCGGATCGTCACGGAGGACTGGGTTTCGGCGGCGATCATCGTCGTCACCCTGCCGCTGATCCCGCTCTTCATGATCCTCATCGGCTGGTACACCCAGGCCCGGATGGACCGGCAGTGGAAGCTGCTCTCCCGGCTCTCCGGGCACTTCCTGGACGTGGTGGCCGGCCTTCCCACCCTGAAGATCTTCGGCCGGGCGAAGGCCCAGGCCGAGTCGATCCGCACGATCACCTCGGAGTATCGCCAGGCGACGATGCGGACCCTGCGGATCGCCTTCCTCTCCTCCTTCGCCCTGGAGCTCCTCGCGACGCTGTCGGTCGCGCTCGTCGCCGTGAGCATCGGCATGCGGCTGGTCCACGGCGACCTCGACCTCTTCACCGGGCTCGTCATCCTGATCCTGGCTCCCGAGGCGTACCTCCCGCTCCGGCAGGTGGGTGCGCAGTTCCACGCGGCGGCGGAGGGGCTCGCGGCGGCCGCGGAGATCTTCGACGTCCTGGAGCAGCCGGTGCGCGGCGGCGGCACGGCGCCGGTGCCGGCGTCCCTGCGGCTGGAGCTCGACCGCGTGACGGTACGCCACGAGGGCCGCGCCGACCCCTCGCTGGACGCGACGACGCTGACGGTCGAGCCGGGCGAGACGGTGGCCCTGGTCGGTCCGAGCGGCGTGGGGAAGTCCACGCTGCTCGACGTGGTGCTGGGGTTCGCGGCGCCCGAAGAGGGCGGTTCCGTACGCGTCGGCGGCGAGGACCTCGCCTCGCTCGACCTGGAGGCCTGGCGGTCGCGGATCGCCTGGGTCCCCCAGCGTCCCTGTCTGTTCGCGGGAACGGTGGCCGAGAACGTGCGGCTGGCACGCCCGGACGCCTCCGACGCGGCGGTGCGCGAGGCCCTGCGGGACGCCGGCGCGGACGGGTTCGTCGCGGGGCTTCCGCAGGGCCTCGACACCGTCCTCGGCGAGGACGGCACGGGCCTCTCGGCCGGCCAGCGGCAACGCCTCGCGCTCGCCCGTGCGTTCCTAGCGGACCGTCCCCTGCTGCTGCTCGACGAGCCGACGGCCGCACTGGACGGCGAGACGGAGGCCGCAGTGGTGGACGCGGTCCGCCGGCTCGCGGCGGGACGGACCGTACTGCTCGTCGTGCACCGGCCCGCGCTGCTCGCGGTCGCGGACCGGGTGGTGGCGGTCGGCGCCGGTGCCGAGGACGCCGGGGCGACCGAGGCCGGGGCCGCGGCGAACGGCGGCGGGACCGACGTCGGACCCCGCCCCGCGCTTCCGGCGGTGGCGGACACGCGCCCCGAAGACGGCGTGGCGCACGCGACGCCCGCGGCCGGGGCGGCGGAGGAGACGCCGTCCGCCCGCCGCCGGGTGCTCGCGCGCGTCCGGGACATGGCGGGGGAGCTGAAGGGACGCATGGCGCTCGCCCTGCTGCTCGGCAGCCTCGCCCTCGGCTCCGCCGTCGGCCTCATGGCCGTCTCCGGCTGGCTCATCTCCCGCGCCTCGGAACAGCCCCCCGTGCTCCATCTGATGGTCGCCGTCACCGCCACGCGCGCCTTCGGCATCGGCCGGGCCGTCTTCCGGTACGCCGAGCGGCTCGTCTCGCACGACGCCGTGCTGCGGATGCTCGCCGAGCTGCGGGTCTCCGTCTACGCCCGGCTGGAGCGGATCGCCCCGGCAGGGCTGCGCCGCACCCGGCGCGGAGACCTGCTCGCCCGGCTCGTCCACGATGTCGACGCCCTCCAGGACTACTGGCTGCGCTGGCTGCTCCCGGTGGGCGCGGCGCTCGTCGTGGGCGTCGCCTCCGCCGGGTTCACCGCCTGGCTGCTGCCCGAGGCCGGTGCCGTCCTCGCCGTCGGCCTGCTCGTCGCGGGCGTCGCCGTGCCCGCGGCCGGCGGGGCCCTGGCCCGCCGGGCCGAGCGTCGGCTCTCCCCCGCCCGCGGCACCCTGGCGACCGCCGTGGGCGACCTGCTGCGCGGCTGCGCCGAGCTGACGGTGGCCGGCGCGCTGCGGGGCCGGATCGAGCGGACCCGCGAGGCCGATCGCGTCCTCACCGGCATCGCCTCCCGGCAGGCCGCGGCCACCGCGCTCGGCGCCGGGCTCTCCGCCGTGGTCTGCGGGCTGACGGTGGTGGCCGCCGCGCTCGTCGGGGTCCAGGGCGTGCGGGACGGACGGCTCGACGGGGTGGCCCTCGCCGTGGTCGTCCTGACCCCGCTCGCCGCCTTCGAGGCCGTCACCGGGCTGCCGCTCGCCGTGCAGTACCGCCAGCGCGTCAGGCACAGCGCCGAGCGCGTCTTCGAGGTCCTGGACGCCCCCGTGCCCGTCCATGAGCCGGCCCGGCCCGACGCTCCCCCGGCCACGCCGTTCCCGCTGGAGCTGGACGGGCTCTCGGCCCGGTACGCCGGGCAGGACCGGCCGGCGCTCGCCGACTTCCGGCTCACCCTGGAGGCCGGGCGCCGGGTCGCCGTCGTCGGTGCCTCCGGCTCCGGCAAGACCACGCTCGCCCAGGTGCTGCTGCGCTTCCTCGACGTCGAGCACGGCATGTACCGGCTCGGCGGAGTGCCCGCCTGGGAGCTCGACGGCGACGCGGTCCGCCGTCTCGTCGGCCTCTGCGCCCAGGACGCCCATCTCTTCGACAGCTCCGTGCGGGAGAACCTGCGGCTCGCCCGCACCGGCGCGGGCGACGAGGAGCTGCGGGAGGCGCTCCGCCGCGCGCGGCTCCTCGACTGGGTCGACGGACTGCCCGACGGGCTCGACACCCTCGTGGGCGAGCACGGCTCCCGGCTCTCCGGCGGCCAGCGCCAGCGCCTCGCGCTCGCCCGGGCCCTGCTGGCCGACTTCCCCGTCCTCGTGCTCGACGAGCCGGCCGAGCACCTCGACCTGGCCACCTCCGACGCCCTGACCGACGACCTGCTGCGCGCCACCGAAGGACGGACGACCGTCCTCATCACCCACCGGCTGCACGGCCTGGACGCCGTCGACGAGGTCGTCGTCCTCGACGGGGGCCGGACCGTGCAGCGGGGCCCGTACGGGGAACTCGCCGCCACGGACGGCCCCCTGCGCCGGATGCTGGAGCAGGAGCGCGCGACCGACCTGCTGGCCGTGGGGGCGCGGGGGGCGGGAAGCGAGGCGTAGGCGGCCGGGGCCAGGAGGCGGGAGCCCGGCACCGGCCCCGGGCCGTGTCCGCCGGGCGGTCGAAGGGGCGAGGGCCGCCCGGGCCGTGTCGATCTCGATGACCGGCCGACTTTTCTCGCCAAATCGGACTAACTAGGCTCAAGCCCATGACCGCCGCCGAGTCCGACGTCCCGGACCCCCTGGAAGCAGCCACCCGGGCCACCCGCAGTCTCCAGGGGCTGTCCACGGAGCTCACCGCCCGCGTGCCGCAGCTCCTCGAGGCCATGCGCTCGGTCGGCACCGGGCTGGAACTCCACTCCACCCTGGACCGCATCTGCGAGACGGCCGCCGAGCTGGCCGACGCCCGGTACGCCGCGATCGGCGTGGTCGACGACGAGGGCGAGGGCCTGTCGGACTTCGTCACCTTCGGCGTCGACGAGGCCACCGCGCGCCGGATCGGCCGCCGTCCCGACGGTCATGCGGGTCTCCTCGGCGCGCTGATCCGCGATCCGCAGACCATCCACCTCGCCGATCTCTCCACCGATCCGCGCGCGGCCGGCTTCCCGCCGGGGCACCCGCCGATGCGGAGCTTCCTCGGCGTCCCCATCCGGGTCCAGGGCGAGATCTTCGGCAACCTCTACCTCGCCGAGAAGCACGGGGGCGGCGACTTCAACGACTACGACGTGCACATGGTCCGGGTGCTCGCGACCGAGGCGGGCATCGCCATCGGCAACGCCCGCCTGTACGAGGCGGCACGCCAGCGCGAGCGGTGGATCGACGGCTCGGTCGCCGTCACCACCGCGCTGCTCTCCGGCGGCGACGCGGACGACGCCCTGTCCGTCGTCGCCGAGCAGGCCCGCCGTCTCGCCGACGCGGACGCCGGGATCGTGCTCCTGCCCGCCGAGGAGGGCGGCCTGGAGATCGTCGCCGTGTCGTCGCCCCGGCCGACCCGGTCCCTCGGCATGGTGATCCCGCAGGAGAGCGCCGTGGTCAAGGAGCTCCTGGACGGCGAGGCCGTGTTCGTCGCCGACGCCTCCACCGACCCGCGCATGATCAGCCGGCTGACCGCCGCGTACGGGCCGAGCATGATGCTGCCGCTGCAGAGCGGGGGGCGGGTGCTCGGTGCGCTCGCCATGCCCCGGACCCGTGGCGCCCGCCCGTTCACGGAGGCGGAGCGGACCCTCGCCACCCAGTTCGCCTCGCAGGCCGCCCTCGCCCTGATGATGGCCGAGGCGCAGCGGGACCGTGAGCGCCTCGCCGTCTACGAGGACCGCGACAGGATCGCCCGCGACCTGCACGATCTGGTCATCCAGCGGCTCTTCGCCACCGGCATGATGCTGGAGAGCGCCCAGCGCAGGTCGATCGTGCCGGCCGTGCGCGAGGGCGTCGGCAAGGCCGTGGACGAACTGGACGTGACCATCCAGGAGATCCGTACGGCGATCTTCGCCCTGCAGCAGGGACCTGCCGAGGCCCCGTCGGGGCTGCGCACCCGCGTGCTGCGGGAGATCAACATGGCGGCCGTGCCGCTCGGCTTCAAGCCCGCCCACCGCTTCCTCGGCGCGATCGACGCGACGGTCGGCGAGCTCACCGGCAAGAACCTCATCGCCGCCCTGCGCGAGGCGCTCTCCAACGCCTTCCGGCACGCGGAGGCGGAGCGGATCGAGGTCGTCGTCGACGCCACCGCCACGCTCCCCGACGGCGCCGCGGGCGTCCGGCTCTCCGTCGCCGACGACGGCATCGGCATCCCCGCCGGCGGCCGCCGCAGCGGCCTGCGCAACCTGGCCCGGCGGGCCGAGGCCCTGGGCGGCGCCAGCTGGTGCGGGCCGGGCCTCGGCGAGGACGGCGGCGGGACGACGGTCGTGTGGGAGGCGCCGCTGTAGCGGCCCTCGGCACCGCGATGCCGGTCCGCCGCGGCTCCTCAGCCCTGTGCGGCGGCCCCGCCCGCGGCGCTCAGCGCCTCGGCCACCAGCTGCTCGATGACGACCGCCACGCCGTCCTCGTTGTTGCCGACCGTGCGGCCGGAGGCGGCGGCGAGCACGTCCGGGTGGGCGTTGCCCATGGCGTACGAGCGGCCGGCCCAGCTCAGCATCTCGATGTCGTTGGGCATGTCGCCGAAGGCGACGACCTCGTCCGCCGTGACGCCGCGCTCGGCGCAGCACAGCGCGAGGGTGGACGCCTTGGAGACGCCGAGCCCGCTGATCTCGATGAGCGCGGTGGGGCTGGACCGGGTGAACGACGCCCGGTCGCCGGCGGCCTCCCTGGCCACCGCGAGGAAGACGTCGGGGTCCAGCTCGGGGTGCTGGGCGAGCAGCTTGAGGACGGGGGCCGCCGCTCCCGGTGCCTCCTCGAACAGCAGCTTCTCGGCGGTGGCGACGGTCGCGCCGGGGTCGAGGAAGAACGGCGGGTACAGCGGCTCGTAGTGGATGCCGGTGGTGAGCTCGACGGCGAAGGAGGTGCCCGGTGCGGCGGCGCGCAGGGCCCGGACGACGTCGAGGGCGACCGGCCGCTCCAGCGGACGCACCTCCAGGAAGGTGTTGCCCGCGTGGAGGTCGACGACGGCCGCGCCGTTGGCGCAGATCGCCATGCCGTGGCCGTGGACGTGGTCGCTGACGACGTCCATCCAGCGGGCCGGGCGGCCGGTGACGAAGAAGACCTCGATCCCGGCCTGCTCGGCCGCGGAGAGTGCGGCGACCGTGCGCTCGGATACGGACTTGTCGTCGCGCAGCAGCGTGCCGTCCAGGTCGGTGGCGATCAGCCGGGGCGCCGGGGCGGAGGTGCGCGGGGATCGAGGAGTGGTCACCGCACCATTCTTCCGCACCGGACGCACGTGCGTGCGGGGAGCCGCACATATGAGTGGCCTGGATTCTCTCCACTCGGGCCCTTTTCCGCTCCCTCGCGGCTTTCCTCCGGCGTTCCGCGGACAGCCGGGGGCTCAGTACGCGACCTCCACGACGGCCCGGTGGGCGCGCGGGTCGCCGATTCCGGTGAGCAGGTAGTGCGCCAGATCGGCGCGGGACAGGGACGTGGGGCGCCGCAGGTGGCCGTTCTCCGCCGTGCGGTAGCGGCCGGTCAGCGGGCCGTCGGTGAGCATCGGGGGCCGGACCACCGTCCAGGCCGTGTCCCCGGCGGACGCCGAGGTCAGGAGGGCCTCCATCCGGGCCATGTCGGCGTACCCGTGGCGGTGGAGCCGCTGGATGACGTGCCGGGTGACCAGGCGTTGCGCCCGCGGTACGCCGGGGCTGATCTCCAGGCCGGCCGAGGAGAGGCAGAGCAGCCGGCCGACGCCGGCGGCCCGCATGGCCTCCGCGATGTTTCCGGTGCCTTGCGAGTAGACCGTCGTGGGGTGCCTGCGGTCGGTGCTGCCGAGGCAGGAGACGACTGCGTCGTGCCCGGCCACGGCGTCCCGCCACCCCTCCGGTTCCAGGACGTCCCCGGGGACGACGGTCAGCCGCGCCCCGGGGTCCGTCACCGGCACCCGCGCGGGGTCGCGGACGACGACGGTCATCTGGTGTCCCGCGCCGACGGCCTGGTCGAGGAGTCGTGCTCCCGTGCCGCCGGTGACGCCGAAGAGCAGGATCCTCATGACGTCCGCCCCTCCGACGCCGGTTCCGGGGCCGCCAGGGTGTCGACGAGGGCCGCGGTGACGGCGCGCTGGCCGGCGAGCGTGAGGTGGATCCCGTCGTCGAGGTGCAGTCCGGCGGTGACCCGGCGGGTGTCGACGGTGCGTTCCGGCCGGCCGAGGAGGAAGGCGGCGACCCCGGCGACGTCCTCGTCCGACCAGCCGATCCCGGCGTGGCGGAAGTGCGGGTAGGCGTCGGCCCGCTCCTGGTCCACGGAGCCGGGGGTGAGCCAGATCCAGCGGCTCGGGTGGGGGAGCGCCCGTCCGCCGAGTTCCCGGAGGGCGCGGAGGTTGCGCGTGGTCTCGGCCTCGCCGACCAGCCGCGTGCCCGCCGTCCCGGCGCCGCCGCCGATCCGCTGGGTGTCGTTCGCGCCGAGCATGCACAGCACCCAGTCGGGCCGCAGGAAGGACAGCTGGGACAGCTGGGTGAGGGCCTGGGTGGTGGTGAGGCCGGAGACGGCGAGGTTGACGAGCTCGACGTCGTCCGGGAGGAGGTGGCGCAGGATCGAGAACCACGACAGCCGGTCGGCGGTGGTGCTCTCGCCCAGGGCCACGATCCGCTGCCCGGGGCGGAACGGGAGCCGGTCGGCCCGGCCGGCGAAGCCGGGGTCCTTCAGCAGGTCGGCGGCGGTCGACCGCGCCTGGTCGTCGAAGTCCCGCAGCAGCGCGCGGTAGTCCTCGGGCGCCAGGCCGAAGAGGTCGGCCAGCCGGGTCTCGGACAGCTCCCCCAGGTAGCGGAGGGTCTTCTCGGGCTGCTGGAAGCGGACGAGCTTCTCGGTGTGCGCGGGCATGTCAGCGCTCCTTGCGGGTGCGGCGGCGGGGCAGGAGGAATCCGGCGGCGATCAGCCAGCCCATGCAGGTGAAGCGGGCCAGTGGCAGCAGGAGCGCGGCGCCGTCCAGGAGCAGGGTGAGGGCGGCCAGTTCGGCCACGGTCGCGAGGACCAGGCCGGTGACGGCCAGCGCGCGGTGCAGCAGTCCGGCGAGGAGTCCGGGGACGGCGATGCCGGCGACGAGCAGCCCGAGCGTGACGACGTGTCCGGGGCCGCCGGTGGCGAACGCCAGATACTGCAGCGCCCTGACGAGCGGGGGCAGTTCGAGGACATCGGTACGGGAGAGGGTCCAGCTCAGCAGTCCGCAGCAGGCGAGGAAGCCGGCCGCGAGGAGCCCGCCGGCGAGGGCGATGGTCGCGCCGGGGGCGCGGACGCCCAGCCGGTGGAGCCGGGCCGAGACGGTGGCGGCGTAGACGGCCAGCGGGATGGCGGCCGCGAACTGGAGGGCGCCGGCGACCTGGACGGCATCGGGGTGGGTGCGGAAGTACGCCACGGTCTCGCCGGTCTCGCCGAAGGGCGAGGGGAAGACGGCGCCGCCGGCGAGCACGGTGCCGAGGACGAGTCCGGCCAGGAACAGCGCCGTGAACACCACGGCGAGCACGCCCGGCGGCGGCCCTCCCTGGGCTTCCCGGCGCTCCCGGGGGGCCTCGGTCGGATGGCGGGGGTCGGTCCGGATCTCGGCAGACATGAACCCTGTCCGTTCTCTTAGGAGAATAGTTCACTAGAGAGAATCATTCTTGTCTCGTACCATAACCCTGTGAGTACCGACCGGCAACCAGTCGAAGAACCCGGAGCGGCCGCCGCCGCGGCCCCGCGCTTCGGCGCCTTCCTGCTCGCACAGCTCGGGGCGCACGCGGCGGCGCGCTTCGGCGAACGGGTCGGCGAACTGGGCCTCGCGCCCCCGGACGTGGGCCTGTTGCGGATGATCGCCATGGATCCCGGGCGCAGTCAGCGCTCCCTCGCCGCCGACCTCGGCGTCGTGCCCAGCCGGGTCGTCACGCTCATCGACAACCTGGAGCGGAAGGGCTTCGTGGAGCGCCGGCGCAGCGCCGAGGACCGCCGCCACCACGAGCTGTACGTCTCCGAGGAGGGCGGCCGGGTCCTGGAGCGGGTCCGTGAGGTGGCCGCCGTGCACGAGGACGACCTGTTCACGGCGCTCGACCCCGAGGAACGGGGTCTCCTGACGGCCCTGCTCGGGCGGATCGCCGACCAGCAGGGCCTCACTCCGGGCGTCCACCCGGGCTACCGCACCCTCGGGAAGCGCCCGGGGCGAGGCTGAAGGCCCTCGCCCGCGGCGGGCAGGACGTACCCGGCCCTCGCCCGCGGCGGCACCCGTACCGGTTCAGCCGCCCGTCAGGGCGCGGACGTGGCCGTAAACCCCCGTTCGTCCGCGGTGGCTTCGGGGAAGACCCTCAGGAGGCAGGGGAGCCGAAGGCGTCTCAAGGGGGTGGGTCATGGTCTCGGGCCGGTGGTCCGACGAGTGCGAGGCATGCGGCGCGCCGTACGGCCGGAGGGTCGCGAGCCTCGGCATGGCCCTGTGCGGGGAGTGCGAGCGGGCCGGCTCGCGCCATCCCGTGCGGGAGCCGGTGCTGGTGGGAGAGCTGCTGGCCGGCGTGACCGCCGCCGTGTCGTCCGCGGCCCGCTCCGGCAGGGCCGTACCCGACGTGCGGAGGCCCAGGGCCACGACCTGCGAGGGGTGCGGGGCCGGCGCCGAGTGGCACCGTACGGTGCGGGGGCGCTGGATCATGATCGAGCCGGGGGCGCTGGCGTGCCGGGGCGTCCCCGCGGGCCGGCGGTGGCGGATCGCGGGCGACGGCACGGCGGTCGAGCTCGGGCCCGCGGCGCCTTCCGACACCTGCCGGATCAGCCACTTCGACGTCTGTCCCGCCCGGCCGGCACCGGTCGACGCCCCCGTCCTCCTCGCGCTGTGGCGCGGTCACGCCCGGCGCGGTGCCTGACCCGACCGGGGCCCGGCACCGCGCGGCGGAGCATCAGCCCAGCTGAGCCAGGGCGTCGGTGGCGATGCGCTCGAAGACGGCCTGGTCGGCGGCGAAGTCGGAGTCGGGGATGGGCCAGTGGACCACGATCTCGGTGAAGCCGAGCTCGCGGTGGCGGCCGGCGAAGTCGACGAAGGCGTCCACGGACTCCAGCGGGCGGCTCCGGTCCGGCGTGAAGCCGGTGAGCAGGATCTTGTCGAGCCCGGCCACGTCCCGTCCGGATTCGGCGCACGCCTTGCCCAGCTTCTCGATCTGGCCGCGCAGGGCCGCCACCGACTGCTCGGGGGTTCCCGCCTCGTACAGCTTCGGGTCGCCGGTCGTCACCCACGCCTGCCCGTACCGCGCGGCGAGCCTCAGCCCGCGCGGGCCGGTCGCCGCCACGGCGAACGGCAGGCGGGGGCTCTGGACGCAGCCGGGGATGTTCCGGGCCTCGTCCGCGGAGTAGAACGTGCCCCGTTCCGTCACCGCGCCCTCGGTGAGGAGGCGGTCGAGCAGGGCCACGAACTCGCCGAACCGGTCCGCCCGCTCCTTCGGGCTCCACGGCTCCTGGCCGAGCGCGGTGGCGTCGAAGCCGTTGCCGCCCGCTCCGATGCCCAGCGTGACCCGGCCTCCGGAGACGTCGTCCAGCGAGATCAGCTCTTTGGCGAGCGTCACCGGGTGGCGGAAGTTCGGCGAGGTCACGAGCGTGCCCAGGCGGATCCGCTCGGTGGCCGCCGCCGCCGCGGTGAGCGTGGGCAGGGCGCCGAACCAGGGGCCGTCGCGGAAGGCCCGCCAGGACAGGTGGTCGTAGGTGTACGCGGCGTGGAAGCCGAGTTCCTCGGCGTGCCGCCACTTCCGGCGGCCCCCTTCGTGCCAGCGGTCGACGGGCAGGATGACGGTGCTCAGGCGCAGGCTCATGTCCCCGAGCCTACGGCGGTCCCGGGCCCGTCGACGTGCCCGGCCCGGGGGCCCGCGGCACTCGGCTCACCGGCGGGTCAGCGGACGTTCCTGTTCATCCAGGGGGTGAGGAGGGCGCCGGGGACCAGTTCCTTGTACGTCTCGTCGCCGGGGAGGGGGACGATCAGCCACCAGCCGGGCGGGAAGAACCGTCCCTTCACGTGGGCGAGGCCGCCGAGGACCGAGCGCAGGAAGGCCGGGACGGCGTCGCGGGGCACATCGGCGAAGTCGATCCCGTCCACGGTGACCGTGGCGTCGTCCTCGGGGAAGACCTGGACGGTGATCGCGGGGGAGCCGCCCAGTTCGACGTACGCCTCGTGCGGAAGGGAACCGTCGGGGTCCAGGACGGCGAACGCGTCGGACGAGGTGCGCCGGGAGGTCTGATCCGCGCCGATGTCGTCGGTCACGGTCATCCCCAGGCCGAACTCCTCGGCGATCGCGCGGATCGCGGTGACGGCGGCTTCGGTGCTGGGCAGATGCGGGTGTGCCATGGGAACGATCATGCCTGCTGTCCGGGCCCCCGCGGAGCCGTCGCCGTCACGGACCCCGGTCGCCCGCCCCGGTCGAGGCCGCGCCGGCGCTCGCCCCACCCGGTTCCGTCACTCCGCGAAGCGGAGGAACTCCGGCGGGACGGCGTCGGCCAGCCAGACCCCGTTCGCGCTGACGCGGAAGACGTGTCCGGCGCGGTGCATGGCACCGGCGTCGACGCTCAGCACCACGGGCCGGCCGCGGCGCGCGCCGACCCGGGTCGCGGTCTCGCGGTCGGGGGAGAGGTGCACGTGGTGGCGGGCCATGGGGCGCAGCCCCTCCGTCCGGATCGCGGGGAGCCGGTCGGCGACCGTACCGTGGAAGAGGTACGCGGGCGGTTCGGCGGCCGGCAGGTCCAGGTCGACCTCGATGGTGTGTCCCTGGCTGGCGCGGATCCGGGTGCCCTCGATCGCGAAGCGCTTCTTGTCGTTGGTGGCGACGACGTGGTCGAGCTCGTCGCGGGTGATCGGGAAGTCGTGCGCGGCCGTCGCCCGGAGCAGCGCGTCGATCTCGGTCCAGCCGTGCTCGTCGAGGACGAGGCCGATGCGTTCGGGCTGGTGGCGGAGGTGCTTGGCGAGGTACTTCGACACCTTCACCGTGCGGCGTTCGTCCCGTGGTCGTGGGGTCATGCCGTCAGGATGCCGGAGCCCGGATCTCCGGACCAATGATTTGAAGCGGACATGTTTGATCCACAGCCAAAGCAACTTGTCCACAGGCCAGTTGGCAATTCTGTGGACAACTGACGCTCCAAAGCTGCCTAATTGGGCAAGTTATGTATTTTTGCTCTTGTTTGAGGCAAGGGAGTCCAATGTCCTTTTATGGACCTCCCGTTCCGCGGCCGCGGCGATGAACGCGTCGACCCCCTCGCTGCCGACGAGATCCTGAACGGCCTTGATCGTCGCGGTCGGCAGCGCGACCGCGCGCGGCTCGTCGTCCCTCGCGGGAGGCCCGTCCGACGACAGATGGAGCTGGAGGTGCTGGGTGGCCAACAGCTGCATGGCCCGCGCCAGTTCGGCGTCCACCGTCTGCTGGGCGAGCGGGCGCAGGCGCCGCACCATCGTCGCCGCCTCGGCCGCGTCGGAGTCCGTGGGGGGACGGTGCTCCAGATAGCGGGCGAAGACGTGCTCGGTGGTGAACTCCAGGAAGCGTGAGGCGATGTGCTCGACCTGGTCGCGAAGTTCCCTCAGATGGCCGGTGATTGCGGAGAGCGGCACCCCGGCTGCGTACAACTCGGCCGCCACCGCCAGCTCTTGTGGACTGGGGACGAGATACTCCTCGTTCCCCCGGTCCGGCAGCGGCTCCAGCACGCCGAGCTCGACCGCCTCCCGGATCGCTTCCTCGTCCGGTGTGCCGCCGAAGCGGGCGTCCAGTTCGGCGCGGGAGATGCGGGCGGCCTCCTCGTCGGTCCACGGCCCGTGGACCTCCGCGACGAGGCCGAGCACCCCGCCGAGCCCCCGGCCGGTGTCCCACGCCTCCAGGAGCTCCTTGATCGAGGCGAGCGTGTAGCCCCGGTCGAGGAGGTCGGCGATCTGCCGGAGCCGCGCGAGGTGCGCGTCCCCGTACACGTTCGACCTGCCCCGTCGCTCGGGACGGGGCAGCAGACCGCGGTCCTGGTAGGCGCGGATCGTCCGGACCGTGGCCCCGCTGTGATGGGCGAGGTCCTCGATCCGGTACTCCGGCTGTGCTGACTGCTCGGACAAAACCGCTCCCGCCGACCGCTTCCCGCACCCCGCCGCCGCGGGGCCTTGCTGGGAGGGATCGTACGACCGCAGGTCCCTCCCGCACCCCGCCGCCTACGCGGGCGGCTGCCAGCGGGCCAGGGCCCGCAGCGCGCCCGGGCTGAGCCGGGACAGGAAGTGGGCGCCCCGGGCCTCGGGCGTCACCGGGACGACCGCGCGGTCGTGCAGGACCGCCCCCAGGATCGCGTCCGCGACCTTCTCCGGCGGATAGTTCCGCAGGCCGTACAGCCGGGACGCCTTCTTCTGCCGCCGCTTCTCCTCGGCGCCGTCCGTGACCCCGGCGAACCGGGTCGTTGCCGTGATGTTGGTGTTGACGATGCCGGGGCAGATCGCGGACACCCCGATGCCCTGGCCGGCCAGTTCGGCGCGCAGGCACTCGCTGAGCATCAGCACCGCCGCCTTCGACGTGCTGTACGCCGGGAGGGCGCGCGACGGCTGGAAGGCCGCCGCGGAGGCGGTGTTCACGATGTGCCCGCCCTGGCCGCGCGCGGTCATCTGCGCGCCGAATATCCGGCAGCCGTGGATCACGCCCCACAGGTTGACGTCCAGGACCCGCTTCCACTCCTCGCTCGTGGTCTCGAAGAAGGAGCCGGTGAGGCCGATGCCCGCGTTGTTGACGAGGACGTCGACGACGCCGTACTCGCCGGCCACCTTGGCGGCCAGCTTCTCCATCGCCGCCTCGTCGGCGACGTCGGCGGTCTCCCCCCAGGCCGCCGGGGCGCCGATCAGCCGGGCCATCTCGGCGGTGCGGACGGCCCCTTCGCCGTCCCGGTCCACGGCCACGACCCGGGCGCCCGCCTCCGCGAACGCGAACGCGGTGGCGCGGCCGATGCCGCTGGCCGCGCCGGTCACCAGGACGAGCTGGCCGCCGAACCGCTCCGTGTACTCCGGCTTCACGGCGCTCTTCGCCGCGGTCGCCGCGACCGGCTTCGGCGCCTTCCCGGCGGGCTCCTCGTTGGCCCGGACGAACTCGGAGATCCAGGCGGACAGCTGGTCGGGGCGGGTGCGCGGCACCCAGTGCTTGGCGGGCAGGGTGCGCCGGGTCAGGTCCGGAACCCAGTCCGCCAGGTCGTCGTAGAGCCGCTCGGAGAGGAAGGAGTCACCGGTCGGCGTGATCAGCTGCACGGGCGCGTGCGCGAAGGCGTCGGGCCGCGGCCGGCCGAGCCGGGCACGGACGTTGTCCCGGTAGAGCCAGGCGCCGTGCGCCGCGTCGTCGGGCAGGGAGGGCGTCGGGTAGTCCCCGGCCGGGAGCTTCTCCACCCGCTCCAGGAGCTTGGGCCAGCGCTTGCCGAGGGGACCGCGCCAGGCGAGCTCGGGCAGTACGGGCGTATGCAGCATGTACACGTACCAGGACTTGGCGCCCTGTCCGAGGAGCTGGCCGACCCGCCGCGGGGTGGGGCGGGCCATCCGCCGCTTGATCCAGTGCCCGAAGTGGTCGAGGGAGGGCCCCGACATCGAGGTGAAGGAGGCGATCCGGCCCTCGGTGCGCGGGACGGTGGCGAACTCCCAGGACTGCACCGAACCCCAGTC
This sequence comes from Streptomyces sp. NPDC104202, assembly GCF_055584185.1. NCBI lineage: Bacteria > Bacillati > Actinomycetota > Actinomycetes > Kitasatosporales > Streptomycetaceae > Streptomyces > Streptomyces sp. NPDC104202. The sequence continues at coordinate 23,115 of NZ_JBVJMN010000021.1, forward strand.
GTGGCCGACGAGGTGGACCGGACGGTCCGGGCTGACGGCGTCGGCGACCGCGAGGAAGTCGTCCGTCAGCTTCTCCAGGGTGAAGCCGCCCCGCAGCGGCGCCGGCGCCGTCGACCGGCCGTGCCCCCGGACGTCGTACAGCACCACGTGGAACTCCTCGGCCAGTCGGGCCGCGACCTCCGACCAGACCTCCTTGGAGTCCGGGTACCCGTGCACGAGCAGGACGGTCGGCCGGTCCGCGTCGCCGAGCTCGGCGACGCACAGTTCGATCCCGCCCGTACGGACCCAGCGCTCCCGCGCCGTGTTCAGCCCGGCGATTGCCGCCATCAGACCGCTCCCTCGTTCCAGCGCCGCACGTGCGGCAGGTCGTCGTCCAGCCAGAACGCGCTCTGCTCGGGGTCCCTGGAGTCGGTGACGACCAGGATCTCCTCGAACTTCGCGCCCGTCCCCCGGAATCCGAGGTGCGGCTCGACCGCCCACAGGCCGGGCCTGGGCGGGTGGTCGGAGAACGTGTACGGCGACCAGAGCGGCGACCAGCCGTCCCGGTGGCCGTGCAGGGCGTCGCTCGCGAGCCCCTTCAGCGCCTGGGTGCCGAAGCCGAAGAGCGTCGGCGACCAGCTGCGCTCCTTCACCCGGTCGATCTTGTGGGCGATGACCCCGAAAGGATAGGCGCGGTGCCGGTTCGCGTACCCCTGGCGGACCATGAGCCGGTCCACGTCCTCGTAGATCTCGCGCAGGGTGCGGCGCTCGCGCACCTCGCGCAGGATCAGCTCCCGGTGGTCGGCGAGGTCCGCGAGGAGCTTGTCGTGCAGGGGGTTGAGGCCCAGGCAGCCGCTGTATCCGACGTCGGCCGTGTGGCCCCGGTAGACCGGCGCCATGTCGAGGATGAACGGCATCCCCGGCTCCAGCCGCCGGTTCGTCGGGAAGAACTGCAGGGGGATCCTGAAGTCGACGAAGGCGGTGCGGTCCCCGAACCAGGCGAACGGCCGGTGGAACCAGTCCCGCACCCCCCGCTCGTACAGCCACTCGCGCTGCATCCGGGCCGCCTCGCGCTCGGTGACCCCGGGCTTGAGCTGCGCCGCGACGGCTTCCGCGCAGGCGTAGGAGAGTCGCTGGACTTCCCTGAACCCCCGCAGCTCCGCGGAGAGTTCCCCTGTCACTGCTGAGGCCATGCCACCCGCCGTCCCGTGTGAGCGTCCGGTCGCCCTACGCGTCCGTAACGTGACACCGATGAATGTGACAATGCTTGGCGGCTGCGTCAAGGGGTCCGGCGCGAGCCTGTGGAAAACACCGACCGACGGCCCGGAGAGAAAGACTTTCGTCGCGAGCGCCCCCACCGGCTTGTACTCCTGTAGTCGGACACGGATCGAGCCGTTGGGCTGACGACTCCTGTGGTGCACGCCACTACCTTCGAACCGTGACTGTGATCGCGACCGAAAGCCTCAGCAAGCGGTTCCCCCGGGTGACCGCGCTTGACCGGCTCTCCCTGGACATCGGGCCCGGTGTGACCGGACTCGTGGGTGCCAACGGAGCCGGCAAGTCCACCATGATCAAGATCCTGCTCGGCCTCTCCCCCGCCACGGAGGGCCGCGCCGAGGTCCTCGGACTCGACGTCCGCACCTCCGGCGCGGAGATCCGCGAGCGCGTCGGGTACATGCCGGAGCACGACTGCCTCCCGCCGGACGTCTCGGCCACCGAGTTCGTCGTCCACATGGCGCGGATGTCCGGACTGCCGCCGACCGCCGCCCGCGAGCGGACCGCCGACACCCTGCGCCACGTCGGTCTGTACGAGGAGCGTTACCGCCCCATGGGCGGCTACTCGACCGGCATGAAGCAGCGGGTCAAACTCGCCCAGGCCCTCGTCCACGACCCGAAGCTGGTCCTGCTCGACGAGCCGACCAACGGCCTCGACCCGGTCGGCCGCGACGAGATGCTCGGACTGATCCGCCGGGTCTGGACCGACTTCGGCATCTCCGTCCTCGTCACCTCGCACCTCCTCGGCGAGCTGGAGCGCACCTGCGACCACGTCGTCGTCATCGACGGCGGACGGCTCCTCCGGTCCAGCTCCACCAGCGACTTCACCCGGACGACCACCACGCTCGCGGTCGAGGTCACCGACTCCGACACCCACCCCGACGGCACGGCGGCGCTCCGCGCGGCCCTCGGCGAGGCGGGCGTCACGATCCACGCGGGCGTGGAGGACGGCCTGCCCGGCGCCGGCCACATCCTCCTCCTGGAGGCGGCCGGCGAGGAGACGTACGACCTCGTGCGCGACACCGTCGCCGGCCTCGGACTCGGCCTCGTCCGCATGGAGCAGCGCCGTCACCACATCGCCGAGGTCTTCCGCCCGGAGGCCGCCGAGGCGTCCCCGCAGCACGAGGAGGTGCCGGCCCGATGAGCACCCAGACCCCGCAGCCCTCCCAGGCCGCTCCCGACACGACCCGCATCCACAACATCGGCTATCGGTCCTACGACGGCCAGCGACTCGGCCGTGCGTACGCCCGCCGGTCGCTGTTCTCGCAGTCGCTGCGCGGCGCCTACGGACTGGGCCGCAGCGCCAAGTCCAAAGTGCTGCCGATGCTGCTCTTCGGCGTGATGTGCGTCCCGGCGCTGATCATCGTCGCGGTCGCGGTCGTCACCAAGCAGAGCAAGCTGTCGATCGAGTACACGCAGTACGCGATCTTCCTCCAGGTCGTCATCGGCATCTACCTGGCCGCCCAGGCGCCCCAGTCGGTCTCGCGCGACCTCAGGTTCAGGACCGTGCCGCTCTACTTCTGCCGGCCGATCGAGCGCGTGGACTACGTGCTCGCCAAGTTCGGGGCGATGGCCTCCGCGCTGTTCGTGCTGACCGCCGTCCCGCTGCTCATCCTCTGGGTCGGATCGCTGCTGGCCAAGATGGACTTCGCCGAGCAGACCAAGATGTTCGGCCAGGGCCTGGTCTCCGTGGCGCTGCTGTCGCTGCTCTTCGGCGGCATCGGGCTGGTCATGGCGGCCCTCACCCCGCGCCGCGGCTTCGGCGTGGCCGCCGTGATCGCCGTCCTGACCATCTCCTACGGCGCGGTCTCCACCCTGATGGGCATCGCCTACGCCACGGACAACGTGGACGCCATCGAGTGGCTCGGCCTGTTCTCGCCGATCACCCTGATCGACGGCGTGCAGACCGCCTTCCTGGGCGCGCCCACGGCGTTCCCCGACGGCGGCGGCCCGGGCGCCGGTGTCGGCGCGGTCTACCTGCTCGTCGTCCTCGCGCTGATCGCCGGCTCGTACGGCATCCTGATGCGCCGCTACCGGAAGGTCGGGCTGTGACCGCCTCCCCGTCGCCTGCCGCCACCCCTCTAAGGAACGGGCCGCGCCCATGACCATCCTCTCCATCGACCACGTCTCCCGCTGGTTCGGCAACGTCGTGGCCGTCAACGACGTCACGATGACGGTCGGACCGGGCGTCACCGGACTCCTCGGGCCCAACGGCGCCGGGAAGTCCACCCTGATCAACATGATGGGCGGCTTCCTCGACCCCTCCACCGGCTCCGTCACCCTCGACGGCACCAGGATCTGGGGGAACGAGTCCGTCTACCGCGAGATCGGCGTCGTCCCCGAGCGGGAGGCGATGTACGACTTCCTCACCGGCCGCGAGTTCGTCCAGGCCAACGCGGAGCTGCACGGACTCGGCGGCGCGGAGGCCCAGCGGGCCCTGGCCACGGTCGAGATGGAGTACGCCCAGGACCGCAAGATCTCCACGTACAGCAAGGGCATGCGGCAGCGCGTGAAGATGGCCTCGGCCCTCGTCCACGAGCCGTCGGTGCTGCTCCTGGACGAGCCGTTCAACGGCATGGACCCGCGCCAGCGCATGCAGCTGATGGACCTGCTGCGGCGGATGGGCGCGGACGGCCGCACCGTCCTGTTCTCCTCGCACATCCTGGAGGAGGTCGAGCAGCTCGCCTCCCACATCGAGGTGATCGTGGCCGGGCGCCACGCGGCCTCCGGGGACTTCCGCAAGATCCGCCGCCTGATGACGGACCGCCCGCACCGCTACCTGGTCCGTTCCAGCGACGACCGGGCGCTCGCCGCGGCCCTGATCGCCGACCCGTCGACGGCCGGTATCGAGGTCGACCACGCGGAGGGCGGGCTGCGCGTGCAGGCCGTGGACTTCGGCCGGTTCACGGAGCTCCTGCCGAAGGTCGCCCGGGAGCGCGGCATCCGCCTGCTGACGGTCTCGCCCTCGGACGAGTCCCTCGAATCGGTCTTCTCGTACCTCGTCGCGGCCTGAAAGGAGCCTGACCGATGTACAACCCCACAGTCGCCCGGCTCACCTACCGGGCCCTCCTCGGCCGCCGCAGGGCGCTGATCCTCTTCCTGCTGCCCGCCATGCTGCTGGTCATCTCGGCGGCGGTCCGCGGCTTCAACGGCGCCGACGACCAGGTCACCGCCGACGTCCTCGGGGGCTTCGCCCTGGCCACGATGGTCCCGCTGATCGGCGTGATCGCCGGCACGGGCGCCATCGGGCCCGAGATCGACGACGGTTCGATCGTCTACCTGCTGTCCAAGCCGGTGAAGCGGCCCACGATCATCTTCACCAAGCTGATCGTGGCGATCGCGGTGACCATGGTCTTCTCGGCGGTGCCGACGCTGATCGCCGGATTCATCCTCAACGGCAACGGCCAGCAGGTGGCCGTGGCGTACACGGTCGCGGCCCTGGTGGCCTCCATCGCGTACAGCGCCCTGTTCCTGCTGCTCGGCACGGTCAGCCGGCACGCCGTGGTGATCGGTCTCGTCTACGCCCTGGTCTGGGAGGCGCTCTTCGGCTCGCTGATCTCCGGCGCGAAGACCCTGAGCGTCCAGCAGTGGGCGCTGGCCCTCGCGGAGAAGGTCACCGGCGACGGTCTGGTCTCCTCCGAGGTCGCGCTCCCGACGGCGACCGTCCTCCTCGTCGGCGTCACCGTCGTGGCCACCTGGTTCGCCGGGCACAAGCTGCGCACGCTGAAGCTGGCGGGCGAGGAGTAGGAGACCCGGCCCGGCCCCCGTGCCGGGCCGCGTCCCGGCCGTCGCACCGGCCCCCGTGGGGGCCGGCGGGCGGCCGGCCGTCCTCAGACCGTCCTGTCCCGGGCGGCGAGGAGGCCCACGGCCAGGGCCGCCGCGCAGACGCCGAGGACCCCGCAGATCGGCAGGGTCCACGAGCCGGTGGCCTCGTGGAGGGCGCCGGCCGCCAGCGGGCCGGCCGCGGCCAGCAGATAGCCGACCGTCTGGGCCATGCCGGAGAGCCGGGCCGCGGTCACGGCGTCCCCGGAGCGCAGGACGATCAGCGTCAGGGCGAGGCCGACGGCGCCGCCCTGGCCCACGCCGAGCACCGCCGACCAGAGCCAGGCGCCCTGGACCGGCGCCACCATCAGGCCGGCGTAACCGGCCGCGACCAGGGTCGTGACCAGGACGATCAGCGGCCGCTGGCTCCGCATCCGGCCGGCGAGCAGCGGCACCGCGAAGGCGCCGGCGACCTGGATCAGGTTGTTGAAGGCGAAGATCACCCCGGCGGTGGAGCGGCTCATCCCGTGGTCGGTGAACATCGTCGGCATCCAGGCGATCAGGACGTACGACCACAGCGACTGCAGGCCCATGAAGAGCGTGACCTGCCAGGCGAGCGCCGAGCGCCAGACCCGGACCGGACGGGCGCCGGGGGCAGGGACGGCCCGCACCGCGTGGCCCGTGCGGCCGCGGGCGATCAGCACCTGCGGCAGCCAGGCGAGGGCGGCGAGCGCGGCGAGCAGTGACCAGAAGCCGAGCGAGGCCTGCCAGCCGCCGCCCAGCGCCTTCTCCAGCGGCACCGCGGCGGCGGCCGCGACGGTCGCGCCGGCGATCATCGCGCCGGTGTAGACCGAGGTCATCGCCGCGGCCCGGTCGGGGAAGTCCCGCTTGATCAGGCCGGGCATCAGGACGTTGAGGAGGGCGATGGCGGTGCCGACGAGGACGCCGCCGCCGTAGAGCGCGTACACGGACGGCAGGAGACGGGCGAGGATGCCGACGCCGAGCAGGAGCAGCGCCGCGAACAGCACGCGTTCGGAGCCGAGGCGGCGGCCCAGCCAGGGGGCCACCAGGGCGCCCAGGCCGAGGAAGAGCACCGGGACCGACGTGACGAGCGAGCTCGCCGTCGCGGAGAGGCCGAAGGTCTCGGACATCTCGCCGACGAGGGGAGCCACGCTCGCCAGCGCGACCCGCATGTTCAGCGAGGCCAGCACGATGCCGGTGAGGAGCAGTGCCGGATGGGCGAGCAGGGCGCGCCGGGCTGCGGCCCCCGCCGCCGGCGTCCGGGTCCCGGCGGCGGGGTCGACGAGGACGCGTACCGGACCGTGGGCGCGGGCCCCGTCGACGGCCGAGGGGGCCGAGTGGGACGAGGGGGCTTCGGGGGTCGGCGGGGCGGGGGTGCCGGCGGTCACCGGTTCCGCTCCGTCAGCGCCGCGACGGCCTCCCGGGGGGCCCGCAGCAGTTCGCGGGCCTGCCGCTCCGCCGCGTCCGGGTCGCCCGTCTCGATGGCGGTGACCAGCGCCTCGTGGGCGTCGATGTCGACCGGCGGCATCTCGCGGTCGCCGAGGGCCTCGACGAGCACCTCGTGGACCTGGGTGGAGAAGAAGCGGTAGACCTCGGCGAAGGCGGTGTTGTGGGTGGCCTCGACGACGGCCAGGTGGAAGGCGAGGTCGGCGTCCGCGTCCCGGTCGCCCTCCTCGCGCAGGCCGGTCAGGGTGGCCCGCAGCCGGAGGAGGTCGTGGGTGTCGCGGCGTTCGGCCGCGAGGCGGGCCGCCTCGGCCTCCAGCGCGACCCGCAGTTCGAGGACGTCGGAGGCGGCCGCGTGGCGCACGCCGCGCAGGACGGCGGCCGGGTCGGCGGTCGACCGGACGAAGGTGCCGTTGCCCTGGCGGGACTCCAGGAGGCCGGCGTGGACGAGCACCCGTACGGCCTCGCGGACGGTGTTGCGGCCGACGCCGAGCTGCTGGGCGAGCTCGTGCTCGGTCGGGATGCGGTCGCCGACCGCCCATGCGCCCTCGGTGAGCTGCCCGCGCAGCTGTTCCACGACGGTGTCCACCAGCGAGGTCCGTCCCGCCGTTCTCAGTGCCATGCCGTTCCGACCTCTCTATTTGCCCGGTTGCCCAGTCATCCTACAACTGACCGTCCCGGAGACACCGGACTACTGTGGGCCCGTACGTGGACCGAACACCCTCACCACCCTCGGGAGTCAGTCATGTCAGACCGCTTCGACGTCGTCGTACTCGGAGCTGGCCCCGGCGGCTACGTCGCCGCCATCCGCGCCGCCCAGCTGGGCAAGCGGGTCGCGGTCGTCGAGGAGAAGTACTGGGGCGGTGTCTGCCTGAACGTCGGCTGCATCCCCACCAAGGCGCTGCTGCGCAACGCGGAACTGGCCCACATCTTCCACCACGAGGCCAAGACCTTCGGCATCAAGGTCGACGGCACCGTCTCCTTCGACTACACCGAGGCGTTCCGCCGCAGCCGCTCCGTCGCGGACGGCCGCGTCAAGGGCGTCCACTTCCTCATGAAGAAGAACAAGATCACGGAGTTCGACGGCCGGGGCACCTTCCTCGACGCGAACACCCTCCAGGTGGCGAAGTCCGACGGCACCACGGAGACGATCCGATTCGACAACTGCATCATCGCCACCGGCGCCACCCCGCGTCTGCTCCCGGGCACCGCCCTCAGCGACCGCGTCGTCTCGTACGAGCAGCAGATCCTCGCCGAGGACGCCCCGAAGTCGATCGTCATCGCCGGCGCCGGCGCCATCGGCATCGAGTTCGCGTACGTCCTCAACAACTACGGCACCAAGGTCACGATCGTCGAGTTCCTCGACCGGGTCGCCCCGCTGGAGGACGAGGAGGTGTCGAAGGAGCTGGCGAAGCAGTACCGCAAGCTCGGCATCGACGTCCTCACCTCGACCCGCGTCGAGGCCATCGACGAGTCCGGCCCGCAGGTCCGCGTCACCGTCACCGGCAAGGACGGCGCCCAGAAGGTGCTGGAGGCCGACAAGGTCCTCCAGGCCATCGGCTTCGCCCCGAACGTCACCGGCTACGGCCTGGAGGCCACCGGCGTCGCCCTCACCGAGCGCGGCGCGATCGACGTCGACGGCCGCTGCCGCACCTCCGTGCCGCACATCTACGCCATCGGCGACGTCACCGCCAAGCTGATGCTGGCGCACACCGCCGAGGCCATGGGCGTCATCGCGGCCGAGACCATCGGGGACGCCGAGACGATGGAGCTCGACTACCCGATGATCCCGCGCGCGACCTACTGCCAGCCGCAGATCGCCAGCTTCGGCTGGACCGAGGCGCAGGCCCGCGAGAAGGGCTTCGACGTCAAGGTCGCCAAGTTCCCGTTCGTCGCGAACGGCAAGGCGCACGGTCTCGGCGACGCCACCGGCTTCGTCAAGATCATCGCCGACGGCACCCACGGCGAGATCATCGGCGCCCACCTGATCGGCCCCGACGTCACCGAGCTGCTGCCCGAGCTGACCCTGGCCCAGCAGTGGGACCTCACCGTCCACGAGGTCGCCCGCAACGTCCACGCCCACCCGACGCTGGGCGAGGCCGTGAAGGAAGCGATCCACGGTATTGCGGGACACATGATCAATTTCTGAGGTTTCACCCAGCTCGGGGTGATAGGCACTGAAAGGTGCCGAGCAGAACCTCACCGGGTGGCGAACCGTCCCGGCCGATCAGGTCGTGGGTGCGTTCGTCACCCGGTACGCATCTGTGGCTGGCGGTCATCGCGCTCACCAGCCTCGTCATCGCGCTCTCCCCGGACGGACTGGAGAACTACCTCCTCCACCGCAACAGCAGCAACCTCCACCAGCTCGCGCACCACCCGGTACGCGCCCTGCTCGGCAGCGCCTTCTGGATCGCGGACCCCGCCGACCTGCTGCTGTACGCGGTGCTCTTCGAGGTCCTGCACGCCCCCGTGGAACGCTGGCTCGGCACCGCCAAGTGGCTCTTCACCGTCGCCACCGCCCACATCGCCGCGACCCTGATCAGCCAGCAGGTCGTCCTGGTGGCCATCCGGCTCCACGACGTGCCGCGCAGCATGGCGCACGTCGTCGACATCGGCGTCAGCTACGGCCTCGCCGCCTCGGCCGGCATCCTGACCTACCGGCTGCCGCGCCCCTGGCGCTGGCTCTACCTCGCCGGCGTGGTCGCCTTCTTCGTCGTCCCGCTCGTCACCGACCGGACGTACACCGACCTCGGCCACGCCATCTCGCTGGCGATCGGACTCGCCTGCTACCCGCTCACCCGGGGAGAAAAATCGGTCGCACCCGAACAGGGGCCCGGCGCAGACTAGTTGTACGGGGGACACGGGGGATCTCCCGAAGGGAGCGGCCGCTTCGAGCGCGCGGATGCGTCCGCGCGGGCCGCTCCCTCCCGGAGGATTGGCCGAGTGGTAAGGCAGCGGCTTGCTAAGCCGTGGTCGGGGGAGACCCCGCGCGCGTTCGATCCGCGCATCCTCCGCCGGGTACGACGAAGGCCACCCCGAGGGGTGGCCTTCGTGGCGTCGGGGGTCAGGCCGACAGCAGCCGTTCCAGGACGACCGCGATGCCGTCCTCCTCGTGGGAGGCCGTCACCTCGTCGGCCACCGCGCGGAGTTCCTCGTGGGCGTTGCCCATGGCCACGCCGTGCGCGGCCCAGCCGAACATCGGGATGTCGTTCGGCATGTCGCCGAAGGCGATCGTCTCCGCCGCCTTCACGCCCAGCCGCCGGGCCGCCAGCGAGAGGCCGGTCGCCTTGCTGAGCCCGAGCGGGAGGATCTCCACGATCCCGGGCCCCGCCATGACGACGTCGACCAGACCGCCGACCGTCTCCCGGGCGGCCCGGGTCAGCTCGTCGTCGGTGAGCCGCGGATGCTGGATGTACAGCTTGGTCAGCGGCGCCGACCACAGCTCGGCCGGGTCCTCGTACGCCACGTACGGCAGGGGCCCTTCCTGAGCCCGGTAGCCGGGTCCCATGAGGACCTCGCCGTCCAGGCCGTCACGGCTGGCGGCCAGGGCCAGCGGGCCCACCTCCGCCTCGATCTTGGACAGGGCGAGCCCCGCGAGCTGCCGGTCCAGGGTCAGCGAGGTGAGCAGCCGGTGCTCGCCCGCGTGATAGACCTGCGCGCCCTGCCCGCACACCGCGATCCCCTCGTAGCCGAGGTCGTCGAGGATGTGGCGGGTCCAGGGCACGGCCCGGCCGGTGACCACGATGTGCGCCGCGCCCGCCGCGACCACGGCGGCGAGCGCGTCCCGCGTGCGGTCCGAGACCGACTCGTCGGACCGCAGCAGCGTGCCGTCGAGGTCCGTCGCGACCAGGCGGTAGGGGAAGGGGCTCACTTGGCGATCGGCTCCAGGACCTCACGTCCGCCGAGGTACGGGCGCAGCGCCTCGGGCACCCGCACCGAGCCGTCGGCGAGCTGGTGGTTCTCCAGGATCGCCACGATGGTCCGCGGGACGGCGCAGAGCGTGCCGTTCAGGGTGGCCAGCGGCTGCACGGTCTTCTTGCCGTTCTGCTCGTCGCGCATGCGGACGGAGAGGCGGCGGGCCTGGAAGCCGTCGCAGTTGGAGGCCGAGGTCAGCTCGCGGTACTTGCCCTGGGTGGGGATCCACGCCTCGCAGTCGAACTTGCGGGAGGCCGAGGAGCCGAGGTCGCCGGTGGCGACGTCGATGACCTGGAAGGGCAGTTCGAGGCTGGTCAGCCACTGCTTCTCCCACTCCAGGAGCCGCTTGTGCTCGTTCTCCGCGTCCTCGGGCGCGACGTACGAGAACATCTCGACCTTGTCGAACTGGTGGACGCGGAAGATGCCCCGGGTGTCCTTGCCGTACGTGCCGGCCTCGCGGCGGAAGCAGGGCGAGAAGCCCGCGTACCGCAGCGGCAGCTTGTCGGCGTCGATGATCTCGTCCATGTGGTACGCGGCGAGGGGGACCTCGGAGGTGCCGACGAGGTAGTAGTCGTCCTTCTCCAGGTGGTACACGTTCTCCGCGGCCTGGCCGAGGAAGCCGGTGCCCTCCATGGCGCGCGGACGGACCAGCGCGGGGGTCAGCATCGGGATGAAGCCGGCCTCGGTGGCCTGGGCGATCGCCGCGTTGACCAGGGCGAGCTCCAGGAGGGCGCCGACGCCGGTCAGGTAGTAGAAGCGCGAGCCGGAGACCTTGGCGCCCCGCTCGACGTCGATGGCGCCGAGCGCCTCGCCGAGTTCGAGGTGGTCCTTGGGCTCGAAGCCCTCGGCCGCGAAGTCGCGGATGGTGCCGTGCGTCTCCAGGACGACGAAGTCCTCCTCGCCGCCGACCGGGACGTCCGTGTGGACGATGTTCCCGAGCTGGAGCAGGAGCCGCTTGGCGGTCTCGTCGGCGTCGTTCTGCTCGGCCTCGGCGGCCTTGACGTCGGTCTTGAGCTGTTCGGCCTTCTGGAGGAGCTCGGCGCGCTCCTCGGGGGTGGCCTTGGGGATCAGCTTGCCGAGCGCCTTCTGCTCGGAGCGGAGCTCGTCGAAGCGGACGCCGGACGACCTGCGCCGCTCATCGGCGGAGAGCAGGGCGTCGACGAGTGCGACGTCCTCTCCACGGGCGCGCTGGGAGGCGCGAACACGGTCGGGGTCCTCACGGAGCAGGCGAAGGTCAATCACCCCACCAGGCTACCGGTGCGCGTTCACGTGACCCCACCGGATAACCGTGCGCGTGTTGTTTCGCCCGAATTGAGACCCGGAGGAATGCCGGGTCAGAGCCCTGCGGGGCACTTATCCACAGGCTGTGCGGAAGATCTGTGGACCAAGGAGAGCACTTCGGGGATTTCTCTCCGCGGACCTGAGAATTCCGTGATCAAACACCATGTGCCCACTCATTAGGGTGGGAATTGCTCGCTCCAAAGAGTTGATCCGGCGAGAAGCGCTGACGTGGGCGTCATCCGGGCGCTGTGGACAGGCGAGCGGCACGGTGGGAGTCGTCAGGGCGATTTGTCGACCTTGCCGGAGTGCGGTGTCGACTTGTCCCCAGGCTGGGCACGAAGCCTGTGGATAACCTCTGTGGGTAACTCAAAAATATGCAGGTAGGAGTATTGATTCGCACCTGTGGACGACCGCCCCCGCCGGTGGGAGCGCTCGGTCAGTATCGGGTCAGGCCCGACCGTCCTGGGCCCTCGCCAGCCAGTCGGAGGCAGCAGTGAACGCCTGGTCCGAAGTCCCGCGCCGCAGCGGCAGCACGTCCTCGACCGAGACGCCCGCCCTCGGGTACGAGCCGAGGAAGCGCACCTGGGGGCAGATCCGCTTGAGCCCCATCAGCGCCTCGCCCACCCGGCGGTCCGAGATATGGCCCTCGGCGTCCACGGCGAAGCAGTAGTTCCCGATCCCGGCCCCCGTGGGGCGGGACTGGATCAGCATCAGGTTCACCCCGCGCACCGCGAACTCCTGGAGGAGTTCGAGAAGGGCACCCGGATGATCGTCACCCAGCCACAGGACCACCGACGTCTTGTCCGCGCCGGTCGGAGCGGCCGGACGGGCCGGCCGGCCCACGAGCACGAACCGGGTCTCGGCGTTCTCGGCGTCGTGGATCTCGGTGACCAGAGCCTCAAGGCCGTAGGTCGCCGCCGCGAACTCCCCCGCGAAGGCGGCGTCGAAGCGGCCCTCCTGCACCAGCCGGGCGCCGTCCGCGTTGGACGCGGCCGACTCCCACACGGCCTCGGGCAGGTGCGCCCGCAGCCAGTTCCTGACCTGGGGCTGGGCCACCGGGTGACCGGTGACCGTCTTGATCTCCGAGAGGCTGGTCCCCGGCCGGACGAGCAGCGCGAAGGCGATCGGGAGGAGCACCTCGCGGTAGATCATCAGCGGCTCGCCCGAGGCCAGCTCGTCCAGGGTCGCGGTCACCCCGCCCTCGACCGAGTTCTCGATCGGGACGAGCGCGGCGGCGGCCTCCCCGTTCCGTACGGCGTCGAGCGCGGCCGGGACGGAGACCATCGGGACGAGCTCCCGCGTCGCCGCCTCGGGCAGCGTGCGGAGCGCGGCCTCCGTGAAGGTGCCCTCGGGGCCGAGATACGTGAACCGGGTGGCGGACATACCGTCACCCTAATGGTCGCCGGAGGCCGGGGAGGCCCGCCCGGGCGGAGTCGTCCCGCCGGTCCCGGCGGTCAGGCCTCCAGCAGCCGCTGTCCCACGTACTCGCCCTCGGCGGGGCCGCCCGGCACCGCGAAGAGACCGCTCGCCTCGTGCCGGACGAACTCCGACAGCGCGTCCCCCCGGTCGAGCTTGCGCTGTACCGGGACGAAGCCCCGGAGCGGGTCCGCCTGCCAGCAGACGAAGAGGAGCCCGGCGTCCGGCGTCCCGTCGGGGCCGATCCCGTCGTGGAAGGAGAAGGGCCTGCGCAGCATCGCGGCCCCGCCGTTCTGTTCGGGGGCGGAGATCCGGGAGTGGGCGTTGTCGGGGATCACCGTCTTCCCGTCCGGACCGCGCTTGTCCAGGTCGGGCTCGGTGGTCTCGGTGCCGCCGCTCAGCGGGGCGCCGTCGGACTTCCGGCGCCCGATCACCTTCTCCTGCCCGTCCAGGGACAGCTTCTCCCAGTCGTCGAGCAGCATCCGGATCCGGCGGACCACCGCGTACGAGCCACCGGCCATCCACGCCTCGGCGCCGGAGGCCCCGGCCGGGACGAAGATCCGCCGGTCGAAGTCCGGGTCGGTGGGCCGCGGGTTCCCGGTGCCGTCGACCTGCCCCATGAGGTTGCGGGCCGTCATCGGCTTCGCGGTGGCGCCGGCCGAGCGGTTGAAGCCGTTCATCTGCCAGCGGACCCGGGCCGCGTCACCCGCGTCCTTCTGGAGGGCGCGCAGGGCATGGAAGGCGACGAGGGCGTCGTCGGCCCCGATCTGCACCCAGAGATCGCCCTCCGAGCGCTTCGGGTCCAGCGTGTCGGACGAGAAGGCGGGCAGCGGGTCGAGCGCCGAGGGGCGGCGCGCGGTGAGCCCGGTCCGGTCGAAGAAGGTGCGGCCGAAACCGAAGGTGACCGACAGGGAGGAGGGGCCCGCGTCGAGCGCGATCCCCGTGTCCCCGGCCGGCGCCTTACCGGCCATCAGCGCCTTCGCCGTGACCGACCAGCGCCGCAGCAGGGCGGCGGCCTCCTTGCGGCCGGCGCCCGGAGCGAGGTCGAAGGCGACCAGGTGGCCGCGCGACTGGAGGGGGGTGGTGATGCCGGCCTGATGTTTCCCGTGAAACATCACCTCGGTCGCGCCGACCGAGGTGAGGGCGGGAGAGCCGCCGGACCCGGAGTTCCCGGTGCCGCCGTCGCCGGAGACGGCGGTGGAGACGCCGACGCCACCGGCGGCGCCGATGACGAGCCCGGCCGCGCCGGCCGCGCCGACGGTGCCCAGCAGCCGCCGCCGGGAGATCTCGAGGTTGTCGCTGTCGGTCACGTGGCTCAGCCGATCTTCACGTTCTTGTCGATGGTGGTCTGGTCGATGTCGGAGGTACGGACGGTGACCTGGATCTTCCACTCGCCCGGCATCGGGATCTGGACGCCGCTCGCGCTCCAGTGTCCGGTCTGGATGCGGTCGGGAGCGACGGGCAGCGGGCCGACGTCCTTGGCCTCCAGGGTGAGGGCCACCTTGACCTCCGGGACGTCCAGCGGCTTCCCGTTGGGACGCTCGACGAAGATGTGGAGTCCGTTGGCCCCGGTGCGGCCGGGGTCGAGGCTCAGCCGGACGACGCCCTTGCCGTCGACGCCGCCGGTGTCGAAGGGCATCCGGATGTCCACGGGCCGGTCGGGCACGGCGGCCGGACCGGAGGTCACGCCCGCGCGCCCCGCCTCCTCCTCGGTACGACCGGGCTCGGTCGAGGTGAGGATCGTGGTGACGGCGAGCAGCACGACCGCGACGGCGGCCTCGGTCAGCACCGAGCGGCGCAGACCGGCCCGCTCGGGGTCGGCGTCCCGTTCCCGCTTCCGCCGCGCGGTGGCGACGGCCGCCCGCTGCCGCTCCAGCTGAGCCGCCCGCTCGGGGTCGACGGCGGTCTCGTCGGACGCGGGGGCCCCGCCGGAGGCCGTGTCCTCGTCCTCCGCCTCCTCCTCGTCGTCCTTCTCGGCGTCCTCATCCGGGTCCGAGTCCGAGTCCGAGTCCGGGTCCGGGTCCGGGCCGTCCGCGGAGGCGGCGGACGCGGCGGACCCGCCGGAGGTGGAGCCCCCGTCCTCCGCCGGGCTCCCGACCGCGGCGGAGGACGGGTCCGCGAGGCGCTGGGTCCAGCGGCGGGAGATCCAGGCGATGCCGACGAGTACGGCGAGGAGGCCGATCTTGACGAGGAGGAGCTGGCCGTAGCGGGTGCCGGTGAGCGCCGACCAGGAGCCGACCTGGCGCCAGGCCTGGTAGAGCCCGGTGGCGGCGAGGACGCTCACGGAGCCGAGGGCCACCGTGGAGAAGCGCCGGACGGCGTCGCGGTCGACGGACGGCGCCCGGTAGAGGGCGACGAGCAGCACGGTGAGTCCGCCGAGCCAGGCGGCGACGGCGAGGAGGTGGAGGATGTCGACGGGCATGGCGATGCCGGGCTGGATGCCGGTCGAGGCGTGCTCGGCGAGGGCCCACGTACCGGCGATGCCGGCGGCGATGACGGTGCCGCCGAGACCGAGGCCGAAGGCGAGGTCCTTCTTCTCCTTCGGGTCGGTGCGCCGGGCGTACGCGCCGAAGAGGACGGCCACGAAGAGCGCGGCGGCGCCGAGCAGCAGCAGCCGGGAGGTGAGCGCGGCGCCGGTCTTGGTCTCCAGGACGGCCTTCAGGCCGGCGAGGTCGAAGGCGTCGGAGAGCTCGCCGGAACCGGTGTACGGGTTGCGGAGGAGCAGCAGGGCCAGGGTGGCGCCGGTGAGGGTGAGCCAGCCGCGGACGACGGTCTGCTGGACGGGGCGGACGCTCGCGCCGCGCGGCCAGCAGACCAGGACGAAGGCGCCGCCGCCGACGAGGACGGCGAAGCCGCCGTAGGAGAGGTAGCGCGCGACCCCGTAGAGGGTGCCGACGAGACCGCCGCCGGGTGCCTGGTCGGGCAGGGCGACGGACGTGGTGGAGGGGGCGCCGATGGAGAAGGTGAAGGCGCCGGCGATGGGGTGGCTGTCGGCCGAGACGGTCTGCCAGGCGACGGTGTAGGTGCCGTCGGGCAGTCCGGCGCGGAGGGCCACCCCGTAGCGGACGACGGATCCGCTGCACAGGTCCCGGATCTCCCCGGTGTCGGCCCGCCGTCCCGCCGGGTCGAGGACCCGGATGGAGTCGGCGCTCATGGCCACCTGTTCGGAGAAGGTGAGGTTGACCTCCTTGGGGGCGGTGGCGACCACCGCCCCGTCCTTGGGATCGCTTCCGGTCAGCGCCGCGTGCGCGGAGGCGGGTGCGGCGCCGGCGAGGAGCGTGCCGAGCAGCGCGGCCGCGAGTATGAGCAGCCGGGCCAGGGCGGTACCGAGGCGCGGGGCGGTGGTTGTCATCGCTGGGTCACTCCGTCAACTCAGGGTTGATCCGTCAACGCGCTCAGTGCTGCTGCGGGTTGTGGTTGGCGGCCTCGACGGGAAGCTCGACCTCGATGGGGCCGGACTTCTCGAAGTGGAGCTCGATGCTGACCTTCTCGCCCTGCTTGGGCTTCTGCTTCAGCTCCATGAACATGATGTGGTTGCCACCACGGGAGAGGGAGAGCTCGCCGTTCGCGGGGATGTCGAACGACGTCACCTCCCGCATCTTCTGGTCCTTCGTCTCGTGCATCGTGATGTCGTCCGAGAGCGGGCTCGTGACGGAGGTGAGCTTGTCCGCCGTGTCCCCGCCGTTGGCGATGGTGAGGAAGCCGCCGGCCATGTCCATCACCGGCTGCGGCATGAACGCGCCGCTGACCCGGAGCTCGGGCTTGCCGTCTCCGGACGAGGACGAGCACCCGGTCAGCGCGAGCGAGGCGGCCAGGGCCACGGCGGCGGACAGGGCGGTGGTGCGGCGGTTCACGGGTTCTCCCCCTTGATGATCTTCGGCAGGTCCTTGGCGTAGTCGTCGACGGAGGTGTCCTCGCCGTACAGGACGTAGCCCTGGTCGGTGGCGGGCGAGAAGGCGATCACCTGGGCTCCGTGCATGGAGACGACCTTGCCGTCCTCCACCTTCGGCGGGTCGATGCCGATGCCCATCGACTTGGCGCCGGCCTGGATGGCGGCGAAGTCGCCGGTGAGGCCGGTGAAGGAGGGGTCGCCGGCGGCGGGCAGCCACTTGGCCAGCTCGGCGGCGGTGTCCCGCTGGGGGTCGGTGGTGACGAAGACGACCTGGAGCTTGTCCTGGTCGGCCTTGGGCAGCTGCTTCCTGGCGATGGCGATGTTGCTCATCGTCAGGGGGCAGACGTCGGGGCAGTGGGTGTAGCCGAAGTAGACGAGGGTCGGCTTGCCCTTGGTGCGCTCCCGCAGGTCGTACTTCTGGCCCTTGGTGTCGGTGAGGACGAGCGAGGGCTTGGCGAAGGGGCGGTCGAGGACGGTGGCGGCCCGGGTGGAGTCGCTGCCGCCGGAGACCTCGGCGACGGACCCGGAGGGCTTGTCGTCCTTTCCGCCGAGGCCGACGGCCGCGGTGAGGCCGATCGCCGCCGCGATGGCGACCGCGGCGATGACCAGCGGCGCCCGGCGCCCGGGGCGGGGGGTGCCCGCCGCGGGCGTCTTCTCTTCAGACATGGTGGTTCTTTCCGGTTCTGGGGGGGCGTGCGGCCGTCAGGCCGAGCGGCGGCGGCCGGCGAGGACGCCGAAGGCGACGCCGGCGACGCCGACGAGGATGCCGATGACGCCGAGGACACGGGCGGTCGTGTCGGTGGACGTGGCCGCGGCGGTCTCCTCGTGCCCGCCGGCCTTGTCGTCGTGGCCGGCCTTCTCGTCGGACGGCGCGGAGGCCGAGGCCGACGGGGCGGAGCCGCCGTGGTGGTCGGCGGAGGCGGCGGAGAGCTTCAGGACGGGAGCCGGGTTCTGCGGCTCGTCCGCGCCCTCCTTCGACTCCTCGATCCAGCGCACGACCTCCTTGTTGTCGTACGTCTGGATCGCCTTGAGGACGAGCTGGTCGGTGTCCTCGGGCAGCTGGCCGAGCGAGAGCGGGAACTGCTGGAACTGGCCGGGGCCGATCTTCGAGCCGTCGGCGGTCCAGGTCACCTTGGAGACGGCCTCGTTGATCTTCTTGCCGTGCAGCTCCAGCGGCTTGCTCAGCTTGCTCTTGGTCACCTCGGCCTTCCAGCCGGGGAGGGGCTGCGGCATGACCGAGGCCAGCGGGTGGTCCAGCGGGAAGTTGACCTCGACCTTCACGGTGGAGGCGTTGTCGCGCTCGTTGGGGACCTTGATGTTGACGGTCGCGTAGCCGCCCTTGGCGGCCTCGCCCTGCGGCTGCACGCTGACGTGCGCGGAGGCCGTGCCCGCGAGGAGGACCACGGAGGAGAGGGCGACGCCGCCGGCGAGGGCGACACGGGTGGCGGCGGAGAGACGGGAAACGGTCATGGCGGTGGACACTCCAGCTCGGAGGAGGACGGGGAAGTCCGGCACGGCGGGGCGGGGCCCCGCGCAGGCGTGCGGACGGGCGCGGCCCCGCTCCTGGTGAGGGGTCCGCGTCAGGCTGCGAGAACGCAGTCGACGGCCGGCGGGCCGCGCCTGATCACCGTGTTCCTGAGGGCCTCGGCCGCGGGGGGCAGCGAGGAGTCGCCCGCGGTGCGGACGGCCGGACGGGGGCCCGTGCGCGGGTCCGTCGGCAGTCCGGCGAGCAGGGCCCGTACGAGGCGGAGCGCGGCCCGCAGCGAGCGGACGAGCGCGGCCTCGGCCAGTTCCGTGGCGCCCGGCCCGGAGAGGTCGACGAGCCGGCTCAGGGCGCGGTCGCCGCGTCGCAGCAGCCACCCCGTGGCGAGCGCGGCGAGCAGGTGGCCGAGGAGCATGGGCAGGCCGGGCAGCAGCTCGGCGGAGGCGGCCGCGGCGACGGTGTGTCCGCCGTGGGCGTGGGCCGTCGCCGGGTCGATGCCGGCGTCGCGGACGATCCGGGCGGCGTCGGCGGGGGCGATCGCCCCGCTGCCGGCGCCGCAGACCAGGCGGGCGGCCATCCGTACGAGGGCGTCGTCGGCCTCGGGGCCCAGCGTGAGCCGGCGCTGTCCGAGGCCGAAGAGGACGTGCAGGCCGAGCTGCCCGCCGGCGAGCGCGCCGACGACGAAGCCGAGGGAGCGCTCGCGTCCGGTGAAGAGGACGGTGATCCCGAAGACGCCGAGGAATCCGGCGAGGAGGGTCCACGGGGCGATCCCCGCGCAGGCGGCGAGGGCGTGGCCCAGCGCGGACAGCACGACGCAGACCGCGGTGAACACCGCGGCCCTCAGCAGCCGTGGAGCGAGCGCGGGGGCAGTCATGGCGGCCCCATCATCGCACCAGGGACCGGGCCGCCATGAGGCAGGTCCGGAAGGTCGTTCTTGAGGGTCTTCGGGGTGACATGGAGCCACTTCGGGGTGACGCGGGGCGCTCGGGGGCCGGGCATACACCGGCGCACCGGCCGGTCGCATCCGCCGAACGAGCGCTCTTGGCGCGTTCCCGCGCTTACGAAGCGTCCCGTCCGGCAATAGGTATCGGTATGTCGAGCCGCTGCCGGGAGGCTGGAGCATGAGCATCTGGTGGTCACTGCATCTGCGGCGCGAGGCTGCGAGCGTGCCGCTGGCGAGGCGGCTCCTGCTGGGCACGATGGAGACGGCGGGAGTCGATCCGGACGTGTCCTACGACCTGTCCGTGGCCCTGACCGAGGCGTGCGCGAACGCGGTGGAGCACGGCGGCGGCGCCGGGAGCGGCACGCCGGGCGGGGCGCACTCGGGGGCGTACCGGGTGACGGCGTACCTGGACGGCGAGACCTGCCGCATCGAGGTGGCCGACGCGGGGCCGGGCTTCCCGGGCACCGGGGTGCCGCGGACGCCGTCGGACGACGCGGAGAACGGCCGGGGGCTGCGGCTGATCGAGGAGCTGGCCGACCACGTCCAGTTCGGCAACCGCTCGGGCCGGGGCGGTGCGGTCGTCAGCTTCGACAAGATCCTGAAGTGGCGGGACAGCCCGTCCCTCCTGCTGGCCTGAGCGCCGCGGCGGGCACCGGTCGCACCGGGAGCACGGGGAAGGGCCCCCGCCGGTCGGTCGGCGGGGGCCCTTCGGTACCAAACTACGCGGAGGTCAGCCCTTCAGCGCGGCCATCCACGCCTCGACCTCGTCGGAGCGGCGCGGCAGCGCGTCCGACAGGTTCCGGTTGCCGTCCTCGGTGACGAGGATGTCGTCCTCGATCCGGACGCCGATGCCGCGGTACTCCTCCGGCACGGTCAGGTCGTCGGCCTGGAAGTACAGCCCGGGCTCGACGGTCAGGCACATGCCCGGCGCGAGGGTGGTGTCGACGTAGGCCTCGGTGCGCGCGGCGGCGCAGTCGTGGACGTCCATGCCGAGCATGTGGCCGGTGCCGTGGAGGGTCCAGCGGCGCTGGAGGCCGAGCTCCAGGACGCGCTCGACCGGGCCCTCGACGAGGCCCCACTCGACGAGCTTCTCGGCGAGGACCCGCTGGGCCGCGTCATGGAAGTCGCGGTAGGCGGCGCCGGGCTTCACCGCGGCGATGCCGGCCTCCTGCGCCTCGTACACGGCGTCGTAGATCTTGCGCTGGAGGTCGGTGTACCGACCGTTGATCGGCAGGGTGCGGGTGATGTCCGCGGTGTAGAGCTCGGTGGTCTCCACGCCGGCGTCGAGCAGCAGCAGGTCGCCGGAGCGGACGTCGCCGTCGTTGCGGACCCAGTGCAGGGTGGTGGCGTGGGGGCCGGCGGCGCAGATCGAGCCGTAGCCGATGTCGTTGCCCTCGACGCGGGCGCGCAGGAAGAACGTGCCCTCGATGTAGCGCTCGCTGGTGGCCTCGGCCTTGTCGAGGACCTTGACGACGTCCTCGAAGCCGCGGGCGGTGGAGGCGCAGGCCTTCTCCAGCTCGGAGACCTCGAAGGCGTCCTTGACCAGGCGGGCCTCGGAGAGGTGGACGCGGAGTTCCTCGTCGCGCTCGGCGGTGACCTTGTCGGTCAGGGCGGCCTCGATGCCGGCGTCGTGGCCGCGTACGGCGCGGACGGGGCCGGTGGCCTCGCGGAGGGCGCCGGCGAGCTCGCGGACGTCCTTCGCGGGGATGCCGAGGAGCTGCTCGGCCTCGGCGAGGGAGTGGCGGCGGCCGACCCACAGCTCGCCCTGGCCGTCGAGCCAGAACTCGCCGTTCTCGCGGTCGGAGCGCGGCAGCAGGTAGATCGTGGCCTCGTGGCCGTCCTTCGTCGGCTCCAGGACGAGGACGCCGTCCTGCGTCTGGTCACCGGTGAGGTACGCGTACTCGGTGGAGGCGCGGAAGGCGTACTCGGTGTCGTTCGACCGGGTCTTCAGGTTTCCGGCGGGGATCACCAGGCGCTCGCCCGGGAAGCGGGCGGAGACCGCGGCGCGGCGTGCGGCGGTGTGCTCGGCCTGGGCGATCGGCGCCAGGTCGTGCAGCTCGGTGTCGGCCCAGCCGGACTTCATGCTCTCGGCCAGCTCGTCGGAGACGCCCGGGTAGAGGCCGTTCTTCCGCTGCTTGATCGCCTGCTCTTCGGTCGACTCTTCCGGGGTCTCCGGCGTGAGCTCCTCGGCCACGGGTCTGCCTCCTCTTGGTACGACACTGAACCCCCACCATCGTACGGTCGTGCGGAAGGGGGCCCAGGGCCGGAAGGCCCATTACCGAAGAGTCACGTTCCGCTTACACGGATCGCACGGGAATCTCACGCGAAGCGCGCGGCGAGCAGGACCACGTCCGCCCCGTCCACGGCCGGGTCGAGGCCCTCGGGCAGCAGGGTCCGCAGCACGTGGTCGGCGACGGCGCCCGGGTCGTCCCGGTCCGCCCTCGGCACGCTCGACGCGGCGGCGTGGAGCCGGGCGAAGGCGCGGTCCATGGTGTCGCCGGTTCGGCGGAGCAGCCCGTCGGTGTAGAGAAGCACCGTTTCTCCGGGTGCGGGGGACAGCTCCACGCTCGGCGCCTCCCAGCAGGAGAGCATCCCGAGCGGGGCCGACAGCGAGGTCTCGACGAACTCGGTCCGCCGGTCGCCGACGACCAGCGGCGGGGCGTGTCCCGCGCCGGCGAGGACGAGGCGGCGCTGCGCGGGCTCGGCGTAGGCGAAGAGGGCCGTCGCCGAGCGGGCCGGCTCGGTCACCCGGAGCAGCAGCTCCAGGTCGGAGAGGACGGCGACCGGGTCCTCGCCCTCCATCACGGCGTACGCCCGCAGGGAGGCGCGCAGCCGGCCCATCGCGGCCAGGGCGCTCGGCCCGGTCCCGGAGACGGAGCCGACGGCGAGTCCCAGGGCGCCGTCGGGCAGCGGCAGCGCGTCGTACCAGTCGCCGCCGCCCAGGGGGCCGGTGCGGTGGCGGGCGGCGAGCTGGACGCCGGGGACGCGGGGGAGGCGGCTGGGGAGCAGCTCCTCGGCGACGGTGGCGACCTGGACGCGGGCGCGCTCGACCTGGAGGAGGCGGGCGAGGTGTTCGGTGGCGAAGCGGCCGTAGAGCCCGATGAGGTGGCGCTGGCGGGCGGAGGGTTCGGCGGGCTCGTCGTAGAGCCAGACGGCCGCGCCGAGCCGGCCGGCCTCCTCGGTGGCGAGGGGGAGGGCGTAGCTGGCGGCGTAGCCGAGGCGGGCGGCGACCTCGCGGTGGCGGGGGTCGAGGCCCTCCTCGGTGCGCACGTCGCGGATGGCGATGGGGTCGGGGACGCGCTCGGGGTGGACCGGGTCGGGGAGGCCGTCGAGGAGGCGGCGGTAGCTTCCGGAGCCGCGCGGGACGGTCTCGATGGTGCCGAGGTCGGCGTGGGCGAGGCCCAGGCCGATGGTCTGGGCGGGGCCGAGGCCGTCGGCCGGTTCGAGCACGGCCATGCCGCGGCCGGCGCCGACGAGGGCGGCGCCCGCGCGGAGCACCTCGCGGAGGGCCTCGTCGAGGGAGGACGTCCGGATGAGGCGCTCGGTGAGTTCGTGGAGGGTGGTGAGGTCGGAGACCCAGGCGGCCAGCCGGTCCTGGATCAGCGCTCCGGGTGGCGGGACCGCGTCGGAGGGTGACGCCGCCGAGGGGACTCCCGTGAGGGGCGCCGTAGTGTGCGGGGGCCCGGGAGTCGTGGCATCGATTCCAGCCACTTTCGGCAGGTGCGGGGCACTCATGTCAGTCGGCTTTCCGACCGGTGCGTTTGACGCCATGGCATCGCAAACCCCCATGTCATTCAGAGCCGCTCGATGTCTCCACATGTACACGCACCAGAGGAACGATGTCCAGCATTGTCCCCACGGGACTTGTGGTGTCCCGAGAGGTCGC
The DNA here is from genome assembly GCF_055584185.1 of Streptomyces sp. NPDC104202. Taxonomy (NCBI): domain Bacteria; kingdom Bacillati; phylum Actinomycetota; class Actinomycetes; order Kitasatosporales; family Streptomycetaceae; genus Streptomyces; species Streptomyces sp. NPDC104202. The sequence continues at coordinate 46,411 of NZ_JBVJMN010000021.1, forward strand.
GCGAGAGGGTTGAAGTGCGCGGGAAGTTGGCCGAAAATTGTCCCCGGTGTGCACCTTTTGCGGTCGACTGGCGTCGTTTGAAGGCGCGTCATTCCGAGCGTGCTGGGTACGTAATCGGTGACAGGCAGGGGCAGTTGGAGCTGCCCTGGAACGTGACGCGGGACCCCGGCGTCTTTCATGCCGCAGGCCGCACCCCCTCCCCGCGTGGCGGGGAACGTGTTCCGACGCCCCGGAGACCACCCGGCTCCCTCTGGTTCTGACCTGGCTCCACCTGGTTCCACCCGGTCCCACCTGGTTCCGACCCGGTTCCCCCTGGTCCCGGCCCGGACACGCCCCGCCCGGACGCGGGGCGCGCGGTCCCGCCGACCCGGTACGCGCTGATACGCACGGTGAAGTGTTCTGCACAGGTTGTCATGTGGATTCGGCGTTCAACGGAAAGGAACGAGCGCTCATGCGCGAGATCCTCGGAAGGCGACGCAGGCTCAGGTCCCGGCGCAAGGCGAGGGCCGCCCGGCTCGACGCGGCGGTCACCTTCGCCGTCGAGTGGGGCTGGCCCGTCCTGCCGGGAGCGGGCCTGAGAACGACGACCCGCACGGCCGCGGGCACCGCCTGCGCCTGCCCCGACCCCGACTGCGCGGTGCCCGGGGCGCACCCGTACGACCCCGGACTGCTCGCGGCCACCACGGACGAGCGCATGGTCCGCTGGTGGTGGGCCAGGCGCCCGGACGCCCCGGTGGTGCTGGCGACCGGAGGGGGCGCGCCCTGCGCCGTCAGCCTGCCCGCGGTGGCGGGCGCGCGGGCCCTGGCGGCGCTCGACGCGTCGGGCATGCGGCTCGGCCCGGTCGTGGCGACCCCGACGCGGTGGTCGATCCTCGTCGCCCCGTACGGCCTCGAACGGCTGGGCGAGCTGCTGTACGCGAAGGACAGCGTGCCCAGCTCCCTCCGGTTCCACGGCGAGGGCGGCTACCTCCTGCTGCCGCCCTCCGTCACCGGCAGCGGCCCGGTGCGGTGGGAGCGGGCGCCGCTCGCGGGCTCGGCCCGCCCGTGGCTGCCCGACGTCGAGGCGGTCGTCGACGCCCTCGTCGAGGCGAGCACCAGCACCCCCGGCGGCGGCAGCCGGCTCACCTACTGAGGCCGGGCCCGCGCCGGGCGGCCTGGCGCGGGGCCGGACCGGGCGGCTTCGGGGCCGGGGCGCGGGGCCGGACCGGGTGCGGGGCCGCGGCGGCGTTCGGCCCTTCACCCGAACGGGTGTGTCCTGGGCCGACTTCCAGGGGAAACGCGCGCGCGGCGGACCGGGCCCCGTCGGCCGCCGCTATGTTCGCCCCACCGTTCAAGATCTCCAGCCGAGCAGGAGCAGGTGGGTTCCATGGGTCGGGTGAACCTCCGGGTGGTCGGACTCGGTGCCGCCGTCACGGTGGCCGTCCTGCTGCCGCTCGTCGCCGTGGCGGGACCGACCGGGGAGCCCGCGCGTCCGGCCGACGCGAAGCCGGGGGAGCTGCTGAGGGACCTCGGTCTGGGCTCCCGCCCCCGCACCCCTCCCGCCGGGGACGCCGCCGCTCCCCCGTCCGCCGCCGGCCCGCGGACCGCCGCGGCCGGAGCGGCCGCGGCGGCGGCCGACAGGCGCCTCACGCGGTGCGGCCCGGAACTCGCCTCCCCCGACGGGGTCGAGGCGCAGACCTGTGTCCTGTCCGAAGGGCCGGACGTGTGGGCGCGTACGTACTACCGGAACGCCGCGGGGCAGGAACTCGACGCGTTTCTGACCCTCATGGCCCCCGGCGGGCGGACCGTTCAAGTGCGCTGCGCCGTTCCCGCGCAGGACGAACCGGGGACCTGTGAAACGCCCCGGGAGCGCGGCCGGGGAGCGGCCGCGGAGCATACGGCGGTGGCGGAATTCGCGGGTGCCGGCGAAGGGGGCAGCACTCCACTGCTGCTGCGGTCGGGCAGCAACACGGCGGATGCCGAAGGAAGTTGAGAGTCGACGCTCCGGCCCTGCCGGGAGCGGACATGGAAAGGCCCGATCGCTGGCGACGGGGGATGCACCAGCGACCGGGCTTCCAGAACGGTAACAAGAGATCTGCTGTTCGCAAATTCGATCTCGGTTATTCGGACAGGGATTTACCTGTCCGCGGACCCGCTTGTGGCGGAAGTCACCGACTGGTCGGTCTGTCAGTCACCGATACCACCTGGGGTATCAGCTGAGAGTGACCTGACGGTTCGTGAGGCCACCGCGCGCCCGGCGCTCCTCCGCCGTGAGCGGGGCGTCCGAGGCGAGCGCCGCCGACAGTCGCTCGGCGAACTCGGCGGCGGGCTTCTCGCACTGCTCGGCGGTCATCGACGTCGGCAGGTCCCACACCGGCACCATCAGGCCGTGCGCGCGGAACGAGCCGACGAGCCGGGTGTCCTGGCCGAGCGAGGTGCCCTCGCCGGCCTGGAGGCGGGCGAGCGCGTCGAGGAGCTTCTCCTCCGGGTACGGCATGACCCAGCGGAGGTGGTTCTTGTCCGGGGTCTCGCACCAGTAGGCCGAGTCCACGCTCGTCAGCTTGACGGTCGGGATCGCGGCGGCGTTCGCCCGCTCCAGGGAGGCGGCGACCTCCGGGTCGGCGCCGTCCGCGGACTGCGGGATCCAGAACTCGAAGCCGGTGTGGACCTCGGGCGCGAACGCGGCGTCCGCGTCGAGCAGGTCCTGGAGGCGCGGGCCCTCGGCCGGCACGCGGCGCGCGGGGACCGGGGTGCCCGGCTCGGCCTCCAGCGCGCGCTGGAGGGTGTCGGCGAGGTCGCGCGCGAGGTCGCCGGAGGTGGAGTCGTTCTGCAGGGCCAGCAGGACCGAGCCGTCGTCGCGGCGGAGCGCCGGCCACGCCATCGGCAGCACGGTCGCCAGCGTCACGGAGGGCACGCCCTCGGGCAGTCCGCCCTTCAGCGTGAGCGGCACGGTGGCGGCGGGCACCAGCTCGCGCAGCGCGACCCAGTCGCACTCGCCGGTCAGTCCCTCGAAGGGGCGCTGGACGAGCTCGGTCACGGCGTGCGCGGCCGCCCGGCCGTGGCACGCCTTGTAGCGGCGGCCCGAACCGCACGGACACGGCTCGCGGGCACCGACGACCGGGATCTCCCCGCTCGTGACCTGTGCCTGACCGGTCTTGCCGGCCTTCGTCTGGGGGCGCTTCTTGGCCATGGTGTGGCTTTCTCCCGATCGCGGCGTGCTGTGCGCTGTGTGCGCTCTGTGCGTGCTGTATCGGGCGCGAGCCTAGCCGCACCGGGCGCGGGTGCCCCTCAGGCGGGGCGCTGCCGGCCCGGGGATCACGCCGGTCCCGGCCCGGCGCCGGTCCCGGGCCGCGACCCCGCCGCGGGATCAGTCCAGATCGTCGTACGCGTCGAGGAAGTCGAGGCCGGAGCCGCCGCCGACCCGCGTCGCGAAGTCCTCGCGGCGGTGTCCCTCGGTGACGACCACCCAGACGGTGACCTCGCCGGACGCGCTGTCGCGCACGCCCCAGTCCTGGGCCAGCGCGCCGATGATGTTCAGCCCGCGGCCGCCGCGTGCGGTGACCGAGGGCGTCGATGGGACGGGGCGTGTGGGACCACCGCCGTCCGTGACCTCGACCCTGAGCCCGCCCGCCGGGTCGACCCGCCAGGCCGCCCGCACGTCGCCCTCGCCCCGCTCCGCGCATCCCAGCGGCCTGCCGTACCGGCAGGCGTTGCTGAGCAGCTCGGACAGGATCAGCACCGCGTCGTCGACGACCGAGTCGGACACCCCGCTGCGGTACAGCTCGGCCCTCATCCGGTGTCGTGCCTCACCTACGCCGGCAGGGCCATGGGGAACGGCCATGCTCGACGAAGTGGGCACCTCTTGTGCCACCACCAACGCCACCCCCGAGACCTCCTTTGCCCCACGCCACCGTGTGGATGCCCCAATGGCCTGGACCGGAAACCGGCCAATCCGCGTTCGATGAGGCACTCGTGACGATCGCGTACACACGGAACGCGCCGGTGCACTCCCCGTACGTCCTGGTGTGTCCTGTGACGGGTGGGAAAGTTCAGGAGAACGAACGGGGAGAAGTACGGACATCGCCACGGTCACACCGTGAAGGCCACGTGACCCATGTCGCCCCGAAGGTCGTCACCCGGCGTCCCCGATGTCGCCACCCGGGCGGCGCGGGGCTGGTGGCCGGCGGGACGGCCGGTGTAGGCGGCGGTGTCCCGCGTCAGTCGCGGCCCAGCTGTGCCAGCACCTGCTTGGGGCGGTTGGTGATGATCGCGTCCACGCCCAGCCGCTCGCAGAGCTCGACGTCCTCCGCCTCGTCCACCGTCCAGACGTGGACCCGGTGGCCGGCCTTCTGGAGCCGGAGGATGACCGCCGGGTGGTGGCGGACGATCCGGATCGACGGACCGGCGATGCGCGCGCCCGCGGGGAGGCGCCCGTCGCGCAGGCGGGGCGTGACGAACTGGGCGAGCGAGACCGTGGGCAGCGTCGGCGAGGCCGCGGCGATCCGGTGCAGCGAACGGGCCGAGAAGCTCATGATCCGCACCGGGGACTCCTCCGGGGAGGCCGGCTCGTCCAGGCCGAACCGCTTCAGGAGCTGGAGCAGGCGCTCCTCGACCTGGCCCGCCCAGCGGGTCGGGTGCTTGGTCTCGATGGCCAGCTCGACCCGGCGCCCGGCGTCGGAGACCAGCTCCAGGAGGCGTTCCAGGGTGAGGACGGACGTGGAGCCGGGATCGCTCGTGTCGGGGCTCTCGCGGGACTCCTCCCGTCCCTTCCAGGTGCCGAAGTCCAGGGCCGCGAGATCGGCCAGCTCCAGCGCGGACACCGCGCCCCGGCCGTTGGAGGTGCGGTCGACGCGGCGGTCGTGGACGCAGACGAGATGGCCGTCGGCCGTGAGCCGGACGTCGCACTCCAGGGCGTCGGCGCCGTCCTCGATGGCCTTCACATAGGCGGCCAGGGTGTGTTCCGGTGCGTCCTCGGATGCTCCACGGTGGGCGACGACCTGGAGGGGGACGCTGTTCGGGTGCTGCCGTGCGTGAGTCACCGCGTCATGGTGCCATTGGCGGATGGCCCGGGGCACACCGGAGCATGTCCGTTCTGCCCTATATAAAGGAAGGGGGGTGAATGCACAGCTCCGCCTTACCGTGGCCTGACGTCCGGTGGGAAAAGCTGGTGCAGCACCCTGGAACCCGTAGTGACCAGTAGTGACCCGTAGGACCATCCCCGCGCAGTGAACGAGGAGAGCGAGCTGTGAGCACCGAGAACGAGGGCACGGCGGTTCCGGCGGACCCGGCTGCCCCGTCCGCCCCTCCCACGCCTCCCGTACCTCCGACGACCCCGCCGGCGACGCCCGAGACGGCTGCCGCCGGCACTCCCGCACCGGCTCCGGCCCCGTCTCCTGCCCCCGCGGAGTCCGAGCCGGCCCCGACGCAGACGCTGCCGCACACCCCGGCCCCGGGCGCGGCACCGGCGCACGCCCCCGAGCCGACCCCGGCGTACGCCTCCGACCCGACGCACGCCCCCGCACACCCCGAGGCGCACGCCCACGCCCAGGCCCACACCCCCGCCCCCGCCCCCGCGGCGGCGGGCGCCGGTGGCTGGCCGCCTCCCCCGCCCGCCGTCCCCGCCTGGGGCGCCCCGCCCCCGCCCGCCGCCCCCTCGGGCCGCAAGCGGACCGGTGGCGTCGTGGCGGCCGTCCTGGTGGCGGCGCTCGTCGCCGGCGGCATCGGCGGCGGCATCGGCTACTGGGCCGCCGAGCGCGGCGACGACCACGCCTTCGGCTCCACCACGGTCTCCTCGGGCGAGGCCCCGGCCTCCTTCAAGCGCGAGCCCGGCACCGTCGCCGCGGTGGCGGCGAAGGCGCTGCCGAGCGTCGTCACCATCCAGGCGAAGTCCGGCGGCGCCGAGGGCGAGGGCGGCACCGGCACCGGCTTCGTCTACGACCAGGAAGGCCACATCGTCACCAACAACCACGTGGTGGCGTCGGCGGCGGACGGCGGCACGCTGTCCGTGACCTTCTCCGACGGCAAGTCCTACGACGCGGAGGTCGTCGGCCGGGCCGAGGGCTACGACGTGGCCGTCCTCAAGCTGAAGGACGCCCCCAAGGGACTGACGCCGCTGCCGCTGGGCGACTCCGACAAGGTCGCCGTGGGCGACTCGACGATCGCGATCGGCGCGCCCTTCGGCCTGTCGAACACGGTGACCACGGGCATCATCAGCGCCAAGAACCGCCCGGTCGCCTCGGGCGACGGCGCCGGCGGCGGCAACTCGTACATGAGCGCCCTGCAGACCGACGCCTCGATCAACCCCGGCAACTCCGGCGGCCCCCTGCTCGACGCGAGCGGCGCCGTGATCGGCATCAACTCGGCCATCCAGTCGACCGGAAGCGGCTTCGGCCAGTCCCAGGCGGGCTCGATCGGCCTCGGCTTCGCGATCCCGGTCAACCAGGCCAAGAACGTGGCCCAGCAGCTGATCAGGACCGGCAAGCCGGTCTACCCGGTGATCGGTGCCACCGTGAACATGAACGGCAAGGGCACCGGCGCCACCATCGCCTCCCAGGGCGCCGGCGGCACCGCCCCCGTCACCCCCGACGGCCCCGCGGCCAAGGCGGGTCTGAAGGCGGGCGACGTCATCACCGGCTTCGACGGCCACCAGATCGACAGCGGCCCCACCCTCATCAGCGAGATCTGGACCCACAAGCCCGGGGACGCCGTGAAGGTGACCTACGAGCGCGACGGCAGGACGGCCACGGCCACCGTCACCCTCGGCGAGCGCACCGGCGACAGCTGACCCGGGACGATCACGGGCGGGCGAAGGGGACTTCGCCCTCCGTGCGACCCCGCCCGCGCCACCAGCCCTCACCGCGGCACCTCCTCAGCCGGTACGCTGTAGCCCGCTCCTCCCCGGGTGGGCCGGAGCGAGGGTGGGTTGCCCGAGCGGCCTAAGGGAACGGTCTTGAAAACCGTCGTGGCGCGAGTCACCGTGGGTTCAAATCCCACACCCACCGCTTGCAGGTCAGAGAAGTAGCAGGTCAGAGGGCGGGCCCCGGATTCCGGGGTCCGCCCTTCGCCGTGCACCCGGTCCGGCGCGTGCGTCCGGCCCGGTGGGGTCCGGAGGTGTCCCGGGCGCCCGGGTCTGCCCGAGGACGAGGCAGCGGTGGCCGGCGCGGCTGGACGGGTGGAGTTCGGCGCCCGCCTCCGGCGCCCTCCGTCCGGTGGGGCGTTCCGGCGGATTACATGGGCCTGCGCCTCTGCGCGGGGCGTGCCGGCGCCCCCCGGGGCCCGGGTCCGACGAACGAAAGAGCCCCATGGCAGAGCGCGACCCTCGCCACCGGACCGGCCGCCACCCCCTACGTCGTGGGCTCGCCGCCGCCGTGCTCGTGGCCGGCATGCTGGTGACCGCGGCGGCCCCCGGATACGGGACCGGCGGCCCCGCGCCGGCGCCCCGTGCGCAGTTCACGCCGTTGACGGCGGCCGTGATGACGGAGCCGACGCCGTTCGTCGCCACGGACGGCAGGACGCACCTCTCGTACGAACTGCTCGCCACGAGCGCGCTGTCCGGCTCCACGCCGGTGCGGCTCGACCGCGTCGACGTCCGGGACGCCCGCACGCACCGGGTCGTCGGCTCCCTGACCGGGCAGGCCCTGGCCCGGGCCGCGAATCCGGTGGGGGACCCCCTGCCGGGCGCGGACGGGTACACCCCGCCGCCCCCGGCGCCGACGCCGACCGTCATCCAGGGGTCACAGCAGTGGGTCGTCTGGCTCGACCTGGTCCTCGACCGCGGTCGGCGGGCGCCCGAGGTGCTCGAACACCATCTCTCGGGAGCGGTCCTGACCCCCGCCGGCGCCTCGCCCTTCGAGGAGACGGTGCAGACGACCCGGACCGACGACACCCCGCCGCTGAACCTGCGCCCGCCGGTCCGGCCCGGCACCTGGTACTCCAGTGAGTCGTGCTGCGGCAACACCCACCACCGGCGCGGCCTCGCTCCGATCAACGGCCGCTTCGACGTGCCGCAGCGGTTCGCGATCGACTGGTACCGGGTCGGCGCGCGGGGACAGACCTGGGAGGGCGATCCCGCGCGGCTCACCAGCTACCTGAGCTACCTCCAGCCCGTCGTCGCCTCCGCCGGCGGCCGGGTGGTGGAGGTCCAGGACGGGCTCCCGGACCAGCAGCCTCCGCACGCGCCGCCGGTCCCGCCGATCGAGGACACCGTCGGCAACCACGTCACGCTGGAGGTCGCGCCGGGCCGCTATCTGCTCTACGCCCACCTGAAGGCGGGTTCGCTCAGGGTCCGGGAGGGCGACCGGGTCGAGAGCGGCCGGATCCTCGGGCGGATCGGCAACAGCGGGAACTCCACCACGCCGCACCTGCACTTCCAGGTGACCACGACGCCCGAGTTCTTCCCGACCGACAGCCCGCCGTTCACCTTCCGGCAGTTCCGCGTCGTCGGCCACGTCGTCCCCCGGATCTGGGACGACAACCTGGGCCTGCAGCCCACCGGCGTCCTGCCGATCACGCCCTCGCCCTACGACGGCCCGCACCGCGCGCGGTACCCGCTCGACCGCGAGGTGCTGGAGTTCTGACCGGGACTCCGGCCCGGCCGTCCCCCGGGCTCTCCGAGATGCGGTGCGTGCGGGGTGCCGGGATGCTGGAGGGGCTGGTTATCGCGCTAGGAGGACCAGGATGTCTGTGTTGGACAAGCTCAAGGGGATGCTGAAGGGCCACGAGGACCAGGCCTCGAAGGGCATCGACAAGGCCGGCGACGCCGTCGACGGGAAGACCCAGGGCAAGTACAGCAGTCAGGTCGACACCGCCCAGGACAAGCTCAAGGAGCAGCTGGGAGGCACGGGCCAGGGTCCGGAGTCCCCTCCCCAGCAGTAGGACCGCGCCGTGCCCGCCGACGCGGGCCGGTGATGCCGAAGGGGCGCCCCGGGACGGTCCGGGGCGCCCCTCTCGCCGTCCCGCGCGGTAATCCGCCGGCGGGCGAGGGCCCGGCGTTGTTGAATGCGGCGGGAAGCGGGCGGAGGAAGGGGTCGGGCGTGGTGCGCATCGTGCTCGTGCGGGGGGACATCACGGCGGAGGCGGTGGACGCGGTGGTGAACGCCGCCAACTCCTCGCTGCTCGGCGGTGGCGGAGTCGACGGGGCCATCCACCGCAAGGGCGGCCCGGAGATCCTCGCCGCCTGCCAGGACCTGCGGCGCTCGCACTACGGCAAGGGGCTGCCGACCGGTCGGGCGGTGGCGACCACGGCGGGCCGGCTGCCGGCGCGGCACGTGATCCACACGGTGGGGCCGGTCTGGTCGCGGGACGAGGACCGCTCGGAGCTGCTGGCCTCGTGCTACCGCGCGTCGCTGCGGGCGGCGGACGAACTGGGGGACCGCACGGTCGCGTTCCCGGCGATCTCCACCGGCGTCTACGGCTGGCCGATGGAGGACGGTGCCCGGATCGCCGTGGAGACGGTGCGGGCGGCCCGTACCGAGGTGGAGGAGGTGCGTTTCGTGCTCTTCGACGCGCACGCGTACGCGGCTTTCGAGACGGCGCTGGGAGACCGCTAGGGCCTGTCACCGAACATCCGCTTCCTTTCGGTGAGCGTGCTCGAATTCCCCGCACGGGAGACGCGCCGGAGCGAACGGTCCGGGAGCGGGTCCGGCGTCGGGGCTGCCGGAACGCTTCCTCTCTTGCGGCGCACCGGTCGTGCCGACGTGGGTTCCGCCGTACCCCGATGAGCTGCGGCTTTCCTCGGAGTGCCGGGGTTTATCTGCTTGTCCTCACGCTTGCGGGGGAATAGGCAGCTCCGGGGTGGTTCGCCGGGATGTGCTGGGCAACTCTGGAGTCGCGACGTCGAGCAGAAAACGACCGGGGCGGCAGGCCGACTGCCTTGGACATGACCGTACTTCACAGCATTTCCGACCGCTTCTGAGCGGTTCCGTGCACAGCACCAGATTTCAGTTCCCGGAGGAACACATCATGGCAAGCATCCGCACCGCCCGCGTCCTCGCCGCTGCCGCCGCCCTGCCCCTCGCCGCCGCGCTCTTCGGCGGAGTGGCCCAGGCCGACAACGGAGGATTCGCGGACGACGGATCGAACACGAGCGTCGCCACGATCATCGGCAGCGGCGTCGGTGGCGACAACCACGGCAACTCGACCACGACGCAGCAGGTGGCGACCGGTTCCGGTGCCTCCAACCAGAACAACACCGCGAGCGTGAACGGCTCCGCCCTCACCCACATCAACCAGGCCAACGCGGTGGTCAACTTCCACCCGTGGTGGTGAGTCCGGCACGGCAGCCGGCCCGACGGGGGGCGTGACCGCGGTGTGAACGACGGCCCGCGCGGCGGTACTTCGGTACCGGCGTGCGGGCCGTCGGGCTGTTCGCGCGCCGCCGTGCTTGACAGCGGTCCTGAATCTGACGGACAGTCAGAAACCTCAGTCGTCCCACGGGAGGCCGTTGCCGTGCACCTCGCCCCGACCGAGCGGCAGCTGCGGCTGCGCGCCGAACTCCGCGCGTACTTCCGGGAGCTGATGCCCGACGGGCCCCCGCCGCACGACGACACCGGCGCCCAGCGCCGGCTGCTCCGCCGGATCGGCGCGGACGGCCTCCTGGGTCTCGGCTGGCCCGAGGAGTACGGGGGCCGGGGGCGCGGCCCCGACGAGCAGTTCGTCTTCTTCGACGAGGCGTACCGCGCCGGCGCACCCGTCTCGATGGTCACCCTCAACACCGTGGGCCCCACCTTGATGGCGTACGGGACGGAGGAGCAGAAGGCCGCGCTCCTGCCCGGCATCCTGCGCGGCGAGACCGTCTTCGCCATCGGCTACAGCGAGCCCGAGGCCGGCACCGACCTCGCCTCGCTGCGGACGCGGGCGGTCAGGGACGGCGACTCCTGGGTGATCGACGGCCAGAAGGTCTTCACCTCCAACGCGCAGAACGCCGACTGGATCTGGCTCGCCTGCCGCACCGACCCCGAAGCACCCCCGCACCGCGGCATCTCCCTCCTCCTCGTCCCCACCGACGCCTCCGGCTTCTCCTGGACCCCGATCGAGACCGTGGGCGGGCTGACGACGACGGCGACGCACTACGACGGGATCCGGGTCCCCGCGGGGAACCTCGTCGGTCCCGAGCACGGCGGCTGGGGGCTCATCACCAGCCAGCTCAACCACGAACGGGTGGCGCTCGCCGCGATCGGCATGCAGGCCGAGGACTTCTTCGCGGCCGTGCTCGACCGGGCACGTACCCCCGATCCGGTGACGGGCAGGCGTCGCATCGACGAGCCGTGGGTCCGGATCCGGGCCGCCGAAGCGCACGCCCGGCTGGCCGCGACACGCCTGCTGAACTGGCGTCTGGTGGGGGACGTGGGGGCCGGCCGACTGGCCCCGGGGGACGCGAGCGGAGTGAAGTTCGCGGGAACCGAATCGGCGGTGGAGGTGTATCGCATATGCCAGGAGATCGCGGGCGGGGCAGGGACGGTGCGAGCGGGATCGCCGGGGGAGTGCGACGGCGGTGAGCTGGAGCGCATGAACCGCGCCGCGCAGATCAACACCTTCGGGGGAGGGGTGAGCGAGGTGCAGCGCGAGATCGTCGCGAGGATGCGGCTCGGCATGAAGGGGAGGGGGCGGCGATGACCGGCACGGAGCGGGACGACCCGCTGTACGCCCGGCTCGTGGCCTACGAGGGCCGGCCGGCCGCCACGGCCGGCACCGGGAAGGACCCGGTCAACCTGCCCATGATCCGCCACTGGTGCGAGGCCATGGGCGACGACCACCCCGCCTACCGGGGGCCGGACGCCGTCGCGCCCCCGACGATGCTCCAGGCCTGGACGATGGGCGGCCTCTCGGGGCACACCGACCGCTCCGGGGCGTACGAGGAGCTGTCGGCGCTCCTCGACGGCGCCGGGTACACCTCGGTGGTCGCCACCGACTGCGAACAGGAGTACCTGAGGCCGCTGCGGCCGGGCGACGAGATCACCTTCGACGCCGTCATCGAGTCCGTCTCGCCGCGCAAGACCACCAGGCTGGGCACCGGCCACTTCGTCACGACCCGGATGGACGTACGGGCGGACGGCGAGCTCGCCGGCACCCACCGCTTCCGCATCCTCAAGTACGCCCCCGCCGCCCGGTCCGCGGGCACGGTCCCCCGGAGCGGGGAGGAGCGGCCCGCGGCACGGCGGCCGAGGCCCGTGGTCAACCGGGACAACGCCGGATTCTGGGAGGGGGTGGCCGCGCACCGCCTGCTCGTCCAGCGCTGCGCCGCCTGCGCGACCCTGCGCTTCCCCTGGCTGCCGGGGTGCGCCGACTGCGGCGCGCGGGAGTGGGACACGGTCGAGGCGAGCGGCGCCGGGACCGTCTTCTCGTACGTGGTGATGCACCACCCGTCCTTCCCGGCCTTCGACCCGCCGTACGCGGTGGGACTGGTCGAACTCGCCGAGGGCGTGCGGATGGTCAGCAACGTCGTGGGTGTGCCGTACGACAAGGTGCGGATCGGGATGCCGGTGCGGCTGGAGTTCCTGCGGGTCGACGAGGATCTCGAACTCCCCGTCTTCCGCGCGGAAGGGGAGGACTGACATGGACTTCACCCCCAGCGAGGAGCAGGAGGCGGCCCGGGAACTGGCCGGGCGGATCTTCGCCGACCTCTCCGGACACGAGCGGCTCAGAGCCGCCGGGACCGGCACCGACGCCGGGCTCTGGAAGGCGCTCTGCGCGGCCGGTCTCCCCGGCTCCGTCGAGGAGACCGGCCTGCTCGGCCTGGTCCTGCTCCTGGAGGAGCAGGGACGCGCCACGGCCCAGGTGCCGTTCGCCGCGAGCTGTGTGTACGGGATCCTCGCCGTCGCCCGCCACGGTACGGAGGAGCAGCGCGGCAGGCTGCTGCCCGGCCTCCGTGACGGGACGACGGTGGTGACGGGAGCCCTCCCGGCCTCCGGCACGGTCGCCGCGCGCGACGGGCGGCTCGACGGGACCGTGGAGTGGGTGCCGTGGCTCAGGGACGCCACCCACGTCCTCGTCCCGGACGAGGACCACGCCCTGTGGCTCGTCCGCACCGAGGACGCCGCACGGATCGAGGCGGTGGAGCTCACGGCGCCCTGGTCCGCCGGGCGGCTCGTCCTCGCCGGGGCGCCCGCCGAGCGGCTCGGAGCCACCGGACCGGGACCGGCCTCCGCGCCGGGCGCGGCGTACGCGGAGGTGCTCACGGCCGCCCGGATCGCCTTCGCCGGCCTCCAGGCCGGGGTCTGCGCCGGATCGCTGGCCAGGGCCGTGGCGCACACCTCGGTGCGGGAGCAGTTCGGCCGTCCGCTCGCCACGCACCAGGCGGTGCAACTGCGGGCCGCCGACGCGCACATGGACACGGAGGCCATCCGGGTCACGGCCTACGAGGCCGCGTGGCGGTTCGACGAGGGGCTGGACGCCACCGGGGCGGCCCTGACGGCCGCGTGGTGGGCCTCCGAGGCGGGAAAGCGGGTCGTGCACGCCGGACAGCACCTGCACGGCGGCACGGGCGCCGACCTCGACCACCCCGTCCACCGCCACTTCCTGTGGGGCCGGCAGCTCGACGCCTATCTGGGCTGCGGCACCGAACTCCTCGCCCGGCTCGGCGACCTGCTCGCGAAGGGGGACCCGTCATGAGGCCCGGGGACGAGCTGCCGCCGCTGCGCATCCCGATCACGCGCACCCTGATCGTCGCCGGGGCCGTCGCCTCGCGCGACTACCAGGACGTGCACCACGACGCCGAGCTGGCCCGCGAGAAGGGGTCCCCGGACATCTTCATGAACATCCTGACCACCAACGGGCTCGTCGGCCGGTACGTCACCGACCACTTCGGCCCCCGGGCCGTCCTGCGCAAGGTCGCCATCCGGCTCGGCGCCCCCAACCACCCGGGCGACACGATGGTCCTGACCGGCACGGTCACCGAGGTCGACGGGGACACGGTCGGCGTCCGGATCACCGGGGCCAACGGGCTCGGCCACCACGTCACCGGCACGGTCACCGTGGAGGTCGGCCGATGAGCCTGCGCCACCGGGACGGCCTCGGCGGCCGGGCGGCCGTCGTGGGCATCGGCGCGACCGAGTTCTCCAAGGACTCGGGCCGCAGCGAACTCTCCCTCGCCGTGGAGGCGGTGCGGGCGGCGCTCGACGACGCCGGCCTCACCCCGGGCGACGTCGACGGCCTGGTCACCTTCACCATGGACACCAACCCGGAGATCACCGTCGCCCAGGCGTCGGGGATCGGCGAGCTGGCGTTCTTCTCCCGCGTCCACTACGGCGGCGGGGCCGCCTGCGCCACCGTGCAGCAGGCCGCGCTGGCCGTCGCGGCCGGCGTCGCCGAGGTCGTCGTCTGCTACCGGGCGTTCAACGAGCGCTCCGGCCGCCGTTTCGGCTCCGGGGTCCAGCAGCGCGAGCCGTCCGCCGAAGGGGCGGCGCTCGGCTGGCAGCTGCCCTTCGGCCTGCTCACCCCGGCCTCCTGGGTCGCCATGGCCGCCCAGCGCTACCTCCACGCCTACGGGCTGACCCCGGACGCCTTCGGCCACGTCGCCGTCACCGACCGCCGGCACGCGGCCCGCAACCCCGCCGCCTACTTCCACGGGAAGCCGATCACCCTCGCGGACCACGCCGCCTCGCGCTGGATCGTCGAGCCGCTCCGGCTCCTCGACTGCTGCCAGGAGACGGACGGCGGCCAGGCGATCGTCGTGACCACCGTCGAGCGCGCCCGCGACCTGCCCCATCCGCCCGCGGTGGTCCTCGCGGCGGCGCAGGGGGCCGGACGCCGGCAGGAGGCCATGACCAGCTTCTACCGGGACGACCTCACCGGGCTGCCGGAGACGGGTGTGGTGGCCCGTCAGCTGTGGCGGACGTCCGGACTGGCGCCGAGCGACATCGACGTGGGCATCCTCTACGACCACTTCACCCCCTTCGTGCTGATGCAGCTGGAGGAGTTCGGCTTCTGCGGCCCGGGGGAGGCCGCCGACTTCGTCGCGGCCGACGCGCTCCCGCTGAACACCCACGGAGGCCAGCTCGGCGAGGCGTACCTGCACGGCATGAACGGCATCGCGGAAGCCGTGCGCCAGCTGCGGGGCACCTCCGTGAACCAGGTCTCCGGCGCCGCCCGGACCCTCGTGACGGCGGGGACGGGGGTTCCCACGTCCGGGTTGATCCTGGGCTCGGACGGCTGAGGCGACGGCCCCTGCGGTGGCCGGGCGGCGCGGGCGGTTCTTCACTCGCGCCATGAGCAACCCCACCTGGCCACCCGGCCCGCCCGTCCCTCCGCGCCCGCAGGGAACGGTCTCCGAAGCGCCCCCGGCAACCCTTCCGCTCCCGTCGCCGCCCCTCCCTCCCTCGCCTCCCCCTCCTCGGCGCCCGCACCCGGCCGCCCGGGTGCGGGCCGCGGTGGCCGCCCTGGCGGCGGGGGTGGCCGGGGCGGCGCTCCTCACCGCCCCGGGGCCGGCCAGCGAGGGCCCCCGGCCGGGAGACGCCCGGACCCTGGCCGGAGCCCCCGCCGCCGTATCCCCGGCTCCCGGAGCCCCCGCCGCGGAGGGGTCCGCCGCCGGTGAGCCCACGTGGTTCGAGGGCCGGGCGTTCGACACCTGCGAGGCGCCGTCCCTCGCGGTGATGGAGGCGTGGCGCGGGTCGCCGTACGGGGCCGTGGGGATCTACATCGGTGGGCGGGGCCGCGGCTGCCCCGTGCAGCGGGAGCTCACCGGCGCGTGGGTCGCCTCGGTGCACGCGATGGGCTGGCGGCTGCTGCCCCTCTTCGTCGGCTCCCAGGCGCCGTGCGTCATCGCCCCCGCCAAGCGGCCGTTCGCCATCGGCTCGACCCCCTGGAGCCAGGGCACCGGGGAGGCGGCCGAGGCGGTGCGGGCCGCGAGGTCCCTCGGGCTGGCCGAGGGGAGCCCGCTCTACCTCGACATCGAGAGCTACCGCCGTGAGGACGCGGGCTGCGCGGCGACCACCCTCTCCTTCGTCCGCGCCTGGAACCGGGAGGTCCGACGCCTCGGCTACGTCCCCGGCTTCTACGGAAGCGCCGATTCGGGCGTGCAGGACATCGAGCGGGCGCGGCGGGCGGGCACCCAGGACATGCCGGCCGTGATGTGGTTCGCACGCTGGAACGGCCGGCCCGCACCGGACTCGGAGTCCACGCTGCACCCGCAGGCGTGGACGCCGCACGCCCGGATCCACCAGTACGCGGGAGACGTCGCCGAGTCGTACGGCGGTCGGCGCCTCATGATCGACCGCAACGCCGTCGACGCGCCGGTCGCCCGCCCCGCCGTCAGGACCGTCACCGGCACCGCCGCCTCGGCGGCGGCAGCCTCCGCCCCCAAGCCGACGGCCACGCCCAAGCCGACGGCCACGCCGAAGCCGAGCGTCACGCCCCGGCCCACGGCCACGCCGATGCCGATGCCGACGCCGACGCCGACGCCGACGTCCGCGAATCCGACGCCCGCCCCCGACCCGACGGTCCCGCCCACCCCGACGCCCCCGCCCGCCCCGACCGTCCCACCCGCCCCTCCGGCCCTCCCCGAGCCGCCGGCGGTGCTTCTCCCCGCCGCCCCGTCCGAACCGGTGTCCGTGCCCTTCCCGCCGGCTCCGGCCGAGCCGGCGTCCGTACCCCTTCCGTCGCCCGTGTCCCCGACGTCGCGCTGACCGCGTACGACACGGGCGCCCGGCCGTTCCCACCCCGAGAGGGTCCCGGCCGCGTCCGGGCCCGGGGCCTGCGGAGCCCGGCCGCGGGACCCGGCGACCCTGAGGCGTAGGGAGGGGGGCCTCTCCACCCAGAGGAGGTGGAGGTGTCCCCCTCCCTACAACCTGAGGCGGACCGGGGTTCGGGACCTGGGGCCGATCCGCGGGGGACGGTCCGCTCCTAGCGTGGAGTCATGACTCCGCCACCCTCTGGCCCCGTCTGCGCCGGTGCCTCGCAGTACGCGTCGTACCCGACCTTCTCCTCGTACGTGAGGGCGCGCGGGCCCGTGCTCCTGCGCACCGCACGCTCGCTGACCGCGAACCCGTCGGACGCCGAGGACCTCCTCCAGACCGCGCTCACCAAGACCTACATGGCCTGGGAGCGGATCGAGGACCACCGGGCGCTGGACGGCTACGTCCGCCGCGCGCTGCTGAACACGCGCACGTCGCAGTGGCGCAAGCGGAAGGTCGACGAGGTCGTCTGCGAGGAGCTGCCGGAGCCGGTGGGGCTGCCGGCGCCGGACCCGGCCGAGCGGCAGGCGCTGCACGATGCGATGTGGCGGGCGGTGCTGAAGCTGCCCGAGCGGCAGCGGCAGATGGTGGTGCTGCGGTACTACGAGGACCTGAGCGAGGCGCAGACCGCCGAGGTGCTCGGGGTGTCGGTCGGCACGGTGAAGAGCGCGGTGTCCCGGGCGCTCGGCAAGCTCCGCGAGGACCCGGAGCTGACGCCCGTTCGGTAGCGAAATCCTCCCTTCGCGGCCGGTCGGGGCGCTCGCGCCAGCGATCACTGGCAATTTCCGTACTCCGGGGTAGTGACATACCGCGCGGTATGTGCGCAGAATCGCCACACCCTTTCTGCCACGTAGCGCCCACCGGGAGGACGCCCCGTGTACAGCACCATGCAGGACGTACAGCTGACCGTGAGCCGCATCCTCAAGCACGGGATGACGATCCACGGGAAGTCCACCATCACCACCTGGACGGGCGAGCCCGAGCCGCACCGCCGCACGTTCGCGGAGGCCGGCGCCCGCGCGCACCAGCTGGCCAACGCCCTGCGCGACGAACTCGGCGTGACCGGCGACCAGCGCGTCGCCACCCTCATGTGGAACAACTCCGAGCACGTCGAGGCGTACTTCGCGATCCCGTCCATGGGCGCGGTCCTCCACACGCTCAACCTCCGTCTGCCCCCCGAGCAGCTGGTGTGGATCGTCAACCACGCGGCCGACCGGGTCGTGATCGTGAACGGCTCCCTGCTGCCCCTCCTCGCCCCGCTCCTCCCGCACCTCCCGACGGTCGAGCACGTCGTGGTCGCTGGCCCCGGCGACCGCTCGGTCCTGGACGGCGCGGCGCCGCGCGTGCACGACTACGAGGAGCTCATCGCGGGCCGCCCGACCACGTACGACTGGCCGGAGCTGGACGAGCGTTCGGCCGCCGCCATGTGCTACACCTCCGGCACCACCGGGGACCCCAAGGGCGTCGTCTACTCCCACCGCTCGATCTACCTGCACTCCATGCAGGTCAACATGGCCGAGTCGATGGGCCTCACCGCGAAGGACACGACCCTGGTCGTCGTCCCGCAGTTCCACGTCAACGCCTGGGGCCTGCCGCACGCCACCTTCATGACCGGCATCAACATGCTCATGCCGGACCGTTTCCTCCAGCCCGCGCCGCTCGCCGAGATGATCGAGCGCGAGAAGCCGTCGCACGCCGCCGCCGTCCCCACCATCTGGCAGGGCCTGCTCGCCGAGGTCACCGCCAACCCCCGTGACCTGTCCTCGATGACCCAGGTCACCATCGGCGGCGCGGCCTGTCCGCCCTCCCTCATGGAGGCGTACGACCGGCTCGGCGTCCGCCTCTGCCACGCCTGGGGCATGACCGAGACCTCCCCGCTGGGCACGATGGCCCACCCGCCGGCCGGGCTCACGGCCGAGGAGGAGTGGCCCTACCGGGTCACCCAGGGCCGCTTCCCCGCCGGTGTCGAGGCACGGCTCGTCGGCCCCGGCGGCGAGCACCTGCCCTGGGACGGCGAGTCGGCGGGCGAGCTGGAGGTGCGCGGCACCTGGATCGCGGGCTCGTACTTCGGCGGCATCGGCGCCGAGGACATCCGTCCGGCCGACAAGTTCAGCGAGGACGGCTGGCTGAAGACCGGTGACGTCGGCGTGATCAGCCCCGACGGCTACCTGACCCTCACCGACCGGGCGAAGGACGTCATCAAGTCGGGCGGCGAGTGGATCTCCAGCGTCGAGCTGGAGAACGCCCTCATGGCCCACCCGGCCGTCGCCGAGGCCGCGGTCGTCGCGGTGCCGGACGAGAAGTGGGGCGAGCGCCCGCTGGCGACCGTCGTCCTCAAGGACGGCGAGACGGCGGACTACGAGACCCTGCGGGCGTTCCTCGCCGACGAGGGCGGCATCGCCAAGTGGCAGCTCCCGGAGCGCTGGGCGATCGTGCCGGCGGTGCCGAAGACGAGCGTCGGCAAGTTCGACAAGAAGGTCATCCGCCGGCAGTACGCGGAGGGCGGCCTGGAGGTCACCGAGCTGTAGCGGACCGGGGGGCACCGGCCGGACCGGACTGGACCGGCCGGTGCCGGCACGGGGGGGGGGGGGGGGGGGGGGGGCCCCCCCCCCCCCCCCCCCCCGCCCCCTTGTTTCGACCCTCTCCCGCGGAGCGCAACCCCACCACCCAACCCCCCTCCCTTTTTGACGCCCCCTCCAAGAAAAAAAAACCCCCCCCCCCCCCCCCCCCCCCCCCTCTCCTCCGACACGGGCAAAAAGGGGGGGGGGGGGCCCCCCCCCCCCTCCCCTCTTCCCCCCCCCCCCCCCCCCCCCCCCCCCCCCCCCCCCCCCTTCGTACTGCGGTGCCTTACGCGTCCTTCGAGAGGTTCGGGCCCGCTCCGCCCGAGGTCTCGATCGGCGGAGCGTCCGGCAGGGCCGTCTTCTCCTCGCCGCGGAAGGTGAACGCGCGCTCCTCGCCGTCGCCCTCCGTGTCCACGACCACGATGTGACCGGGGCGCAGGTCGCCGAAGAGGATCTTCTCCGACAGCGTGTCCTCGATCTCGCGCTGGATCGTCCGGCGGAGCGGACGGGCGCCGAGCACCGGGTCGTAACCCTTCTTGGCGAGCAGCTCCTTCGCGGACTGGGAGAGCTCGATGCCCATGTCCCGGTCCTTGAGGCGCTCGTCGACGCGACCGATCATCAGGTCGACGATCTGGAGGATGTCGTCCTGCGTCAGCTGCGGGAAGACGATGATGTCGTCCACACGGTTGAGGAACTCGGGGCGGAAGTGCTGCTTCAGCTCGTCGCTGACCTTCGCCTTCATCCGCTCGTAGTTGGACTTCGTGTCGCCCTGGGCGGCGAAGCCCAGGTTGAAGCCCTTCGAGATGTCCCGGGTCCCGAGGTTGGTGGTCATGATGATCACCGTGTTCTTGAAGTCCACGACCCGGCCCTGGGAGTCGGTCAGGCGACCGTCCTCCAGGATCTGGAGAAGGGAATTGAAGATATCGGGGTGGGCCTTCTCGACCTCGTCGAAGAGGACGACGGAGAACGGCTTGCGGCGCACCTTCTCGGTGAGCTGGCCGCCCTCTTCGTAGCCGACGTATCCGGGCGGCGAACCGAAGAGACGGGAAACCGTGTGCTTCTCGCTGAACTCCGACATGTCGAGGGAGATCATCGCGTCCTCGTCGCCGAAGAGGAATTCGGCGAGCGCCTTCGAAAGCTCGGTCTTACCGACACCGGACGGACCGGCGAAGATGAACGAGCCGCCGGGACGCTTCGGGTCCTTCAGGCCGGCACGGGTACGGCGGATGGCCCGCGAGAGGCCCTTGACCGCGTCCTTCTGCCCGATGACGCGCTTGTGGAGCTCGTCCTCCATGCGGAGCAGGCGGCTGGACTCCTCCTCGGTCAGCTTGAAGACCGGGATGCCGGTGGCGGTCGCGAGGACCTCGGCGATCAGCTCGCCGTCGACCTCGGCGACGACGTCCATGTCGCCGGCCTTCCACTCCTTCTCGCGCTTGGCCTTCGCGGCGAGGAGCTGCTTCTCCTTGTCGCGGAGCGAGGCGGCCTTCTCGAAGTCCTGCGAGTCGATCGCGGACTCCTTGTCGCGGCGGACGCCGGCGATCTTCTCGTCGAACTCGCGGAGGTCCGGCGGCGCGGTCATCCGGCGGATGCGCATCCGGGAGCCGGCCTCGTCGATCAGGTCGATCGCCTTGTCCGGGAGGAAGCGGTCCGAGATGTACCGGTCGGCCAGG
Source organism: Streptomyces sp. NPDC104202 (assembly GCF_055584185.1). Lineage (NCBI taxonomy): Bacteria > Bacillati > Actinomycetota > Actinomycetes > Kitasatosporales > Streptomycetaceae > Streptomyces > Streptomyces sp. NPDC104202. Next base: position 67,288 of record NZ_JBVJMN010000021.1, read on the forward strand.
GTCGCGGCCTGGACGAGGGCCTCGTCGGTGATGGAGACCCGGTGGTGGGCCTCGTACCGGTCGCGCAGACCCTTGAGGATCTCGATGGTGTGCGGCAGCGACGGCTCGGCGACCTGGATGGGCTGGAAGCGGCGCTCGAGGGCCGCGTCCTTCTCCAGGTACTTGCGGTACTCGTCCAGCGTGGTCGCACCGATGGTCTGGAGCTCACCGCGGGCCAGCATCGGCTTGAGGATGCTGGCGGCGTCGATCGCGCCCTCGGCGGCACCCGCACCCACGAGGGTGTGGAGCTCGTCGATGAACAGGATGATGTCGCCGCGGGTGCGGATCTCCTTGAGGACCTTCTTCAGGCGCTCCTCGAAGTCACCGCGGTAGCGGGAGCCGGCGACCAGCGCGCCGAGGTCCAGGGTGTAGAGGTGCTTGTCCTTCAGCGTCTCGGGCACCTCGCCCTTGACGATGGCCTGCGCGAGGCCCTCGACGACGGCGGTCTTGCCGACGCCGGGCTCGCCGATGAGCACCGGGTTGTTCTTGGTGCGGCGGGACAGCACCTGCATGACCCGCTCGATCTCCTTCTCGCGCCCGATGACCGGGTCGAGCTTGGATTCGCGGGCCGCCTGGGTGAGGTTGCGGCCGAACTGGTCGAGGACCAGGGACGTCGAGGGCGTGCCCTCGGCAGGACCGCCGGCCGTGGCGGCTTCCTTGCCCTGGTAGCCGGAGAGCAGCTGGATGACCTGCTGACGCACCCGGTTGAGGTCGGCACCCAGCTTCACGAGGACCTGGGCGGCGACGCCCTCGCCCTCGCGGATCAGGCCGAGCAGGATGTGCTCGGTGCCGATGTAGTTGTGGCCGAGCTGGAGGGCCTCGCGGAGCGAGAGCTCCAGGACCTTCTTGGCACGAGGGGTGAAGGGGATGTGCCCGGACGGGGCCTGCTGGCCCTGGCCGATGATCTCCTCCACCTGCTGGCGGACCGCCTCGAGCGAAATCCCGAGGCTCTCCAGGGCCTTAGCGGCGACACCCTCACCCTCGTGGATAAGGCCCAGAAGGATGTGCTCGGTGCCGATGTAGTTGTGGTTGAGCATCCGGGCTTCTTCCTGAGCCAGGACGACAACCCGCCGCGCGCGGTCGGTGAACCTCTCGAACATCGTTAATCGCTCCTCAGAGCGGTCAGTCAGTTAGGGGTCGATCCCCTCCCTGTCCTTCCGCAGCTTAGTCCCGCAAGCGGGGACCGCTCATTCCAACTGCCGACATCCGTCCGGATCACCCCCTCTTCCGCGGGGAGACCTGCTGCCGAACAGCCGACAAATGCTCCAACCCGATGGTGCGAGACGATGTTCCCGCAGGCCAAGTAGTTACCCGCGCCATCAGTACGCCGATGGCGAACGTGAGACGCCGAAGCCCGCGAGTCGCCCCTCTCCACTAGGAATGTCTTACCCGTAAGGACGGACACTCCATGCGGCACACCCCGGTTCCCTCCGCTACCAGCGAACACCCTTGCGCGGTCGAATGCACTCGTACGCCCCATCCCGGACACATTGCGCGACCGGGAGGGGACGCGGTGTCACGGCGGGCGTAACCAACACGCCCCCGCGGGAGTTCCCCGGACATGACCCTCACCGTCCCGCTGCCCCGCTCGCCGATCGACGGCGGCGCCGCGCGGTGGTACGAGGACGAGCTCGGCTGGGCGACGGTGGCGGGTCCGCCGGTCCGGCTGGTCACGGGGCTGAGGTTCGACGTCCTGGAGCTGCCCGCCGCGGCCGGCCGCGGCGTCCTGCGCCGACTGGGCGCGGCGACGGGTCCGGTGGCCCTGGCGGGGGGCCGGATGCGGCTGCTCGTGGCCGCCGGGAGCGCCGAGGAGCTCCCCGGACTGCTCGACTGGCTGGAGTGGGGCGGGATCTCACTGGATCTCGCCGCGCTGGGCGCCGACGGCCGGATGACCGCGCCCCTTCCCCCGGGGCGGGGCGGTTCCGGCGCGCCGGGCGCCGCGGTGTGGCTGCGGCCCCCCGTGCCGGGGCGCGAGGTGGAGTCCTCGCTGCCGGCCCTGCGGTCCGCTCCCTGGGGCGGTGCGGATGCCCCGTGTCTGGTGCGGCTCGTGGCCGCCGCCGCCGCGGAGTGCCACCGGGTGCGGCTGCTGAGTGCCCGGTCGGGTGGGCCGGCGGCTCAGCAGCTGTCGCCTCAGCGGTTCGCGTCCTCGTAGGCCGCCTTGACGGTGGCGGGCACGCGGCCGCGGTCGTTCACGTCGTAGCCGTTCTCCTTGGCCCACGCGCGGATCTTCGCGGTGTCGGGGCTGCCGGCCGCGACACGCGCCTTGCCGCGTCCGCCGGTGGTGCGGCCACCGGTGCGACGGCCGCCCGCGGTGTACGGCTCCAGCAGGCCGCGGAGCTTTTCGGCGTTGGCGGTGGTGAGGTCGATCTCGTAGGTCTTCCCGTCCAGCGCGAACGTCACCGTCTCGTCCGCTTCGACGCCGTCGAGGTCGTCGACAAGAAGGACCTGAACCTTCTGTGCCACCGGATTTCCTTTCATCGAAAATGCAGTACGCGGAAAGGAAACCGCTTTTCCGGGAAAAACACAAACCCCTGGGAGAGGTTCAGAAGCCCGGCAACGCGGGAAACGTGCGCGATTCGGACATAGGGCTACAGGTGCAGAAGCATCCGGCTGTTGCCCAAGGTGTTCGGCTTCACTCGTTCGAGACCGAGGAACTCGGCGACTCCCTCGTCATAGGAACGCAGGAGCTCGCTGTAGACATCTCCGTCGACGGGGGTCTCGCCGATCTCGACGAAGCCGTGCTTCGCGAAGAAGTCGACTTCGAAGGTCAGGCAGAATAGCCGCCGCACGCCGAGCCATCGGGCCGTGTGCAACAACTTGTCGAGCACCTGATGTCCGACGCCGGCTCCCTTGAACTCCGGATCGACGGCGAGAGTGCGGACTTCGGCGAGGTCTTCCCACATGACGTGGAGGGCGCCGCAGCCGACGACGGTGGCGTCCTCGTCGCGTTCCGCGACCCAGAACTCCTGGATGGACTCGTAAAGGGTCACGGTCGCCTTGTCGAGCAGGATCCCGCGCCGGACGAAAGGGTCGACGAGTCGGCGGACCGCGGCGACATCACTGGTGCGGGCCCTGCGAACGGTGACGGCTTTGGCGGAGGCCGCGGAAGCGGCCGGGGAGGCAGACGGCGACATGGGGGGACGCTATCGCTCCCGGCCCTCCGCGCGGTCGGCGCCCTCCCCGGGCGCCGGGGGGAGCGGCGTGTCCCGCTGGACGATTCGGATGGCGTCGTTCAGGGCTTCGCGCTGGTCCTGCGACATCATCCCGAAGAAGGCGACGAGAGCGGCGGCCGGGTTGTCGCTCTGGGCCCATGCCTCGTTCATCAGGGCGGCCGAGTAGGCGGCCCGGGTGGAGACCGCGGTATATCGATAGGCGCGGCCTTCGACTTCCCGGCGCACCCAGCCCTTCTGATGGAGATTGTCCATGACCGTCATGACGGTCGTGTAGGCGATGGACCGTTCCTGCTGGAGGTCCTCGAGAACTTCCCGGACGGTCACCGGGCGGTTCCATTGCCAGACGCGGGTCATGACGGCGTCTTCGAGCTCTCCCAAAGGACGGGGCACAACGTCACCTTAGTGCGCAAAAGCCCAGAGAGCGGTCATTGAAGGAAGCAAACTGACAAAAAGGACGTGCAACCTCGAAAGGTCGCACGTCCCGGTGGTGCGGCGGCCGCCCCGGAGGGCGGCGGTGCTCAGGCGGCGGGGGTGCCGTCCGCCTGGCGGGCGGCCTCGGCGCGGGCGAGGGCGGCGTCGACGACCGCGTCCTCCTTGGCCTTGTTCGGGCCGCCCTGGCTCTTGACGATCGTGACGACGAGGCCGATGAAGAAGGCGGCCATCACGACGGGGGGCAGGAGCGCGGATACGTAGTCCATGCCGACCAGAGTAGCTATCCGGCGACCCGTTCCTCGGGCGGGGGCGGGGGTACGGGCCGCCGGCGCGGCGGGAAGACCTCGGAGGGCTTGGGCACCGGGCGCTCGGCCGGCGCCGGCGGGGTCGGCTTGGGCTCGTCGGCCGCAGCGCGCCCGCCGGGGAGCGCCATCAGCCGCGCCCGCGGGGCGCCGGCCGGGGTGGAGACGGTGGCCTGGGAGACCCGGGCCAGGCGGGCCCGTACGGAGCGCTCGGCCAGGACCTGGCAGCGGGCGAGGAGCCCGGCGGCGGCCGGGTTGCTCCGCAGGGCGCGCAGGGCGGCGAGGTCGTCGGCTCCCGGGTCGTACCCGGCGGCCAGCGCCTCGCGCAGCCGCTCCAGATAGCCGCCGAGCGACCCCGGCAGCGCGTGGCGGTAGCGGGTCAGGTCGTCCAGGAGGAAGGCGCGCAGCCGGCCGGCCTCGCGCACGGCCTCGTCCACGGATGCGGCCAGGCGCAGGCAGTCCTGGACGTCCTCGTCCTGAAGGGGGGCGGGGTGCAGGGCGGTGGCGAGGGCGCGACGCAGGACGCGCAGCTCGTCCGCGCTGAACGCCATGCCGCCGCGGGATCCGTATGGCGTGGGCATGGGCCGACACTACGCGCTAATCGGACAATTTTCTCTTAGCGATCATTCCGACGCGCCGGAGGGGGCCCCGGCCGGCGGCCTCCTGCGTACCGGGCCGGACGGAGCGCCGCCGCCGGACCACGAGCAGCACCCCGGCGGCCGTGACCGGCGCCGCCGCACCTGCGGGCAGCGGGACCGCCGACGCCCCGGTGCCGGTCCTACATGCGGGACACGTTGCGCTCGTAGACCAGGCGGAGGCCGATCAGGGTCAGCCAGGGCTCGTGCTCGTCGATCTCGGTGGACTCGCCGAGGACCATGGGGGCGAGACCGCCGGTGGCGATGACGGTGACGTCGGAGGGGTCGCCGGCCGGGCCGACGAGCTCGCGCTTCATCCGGGCGACGACGCCGTCGACCTGGCCCGCGTAGCCGTAGATGATGCCGGACTGCATGGCCTCGACGGTGTTCTTGCCGATGACGTTGCGCGGGCGGGCCAGCTCGATCTTGCGGAGCATGGCGCCCTTGACGCCCAGCGCCTCGACCGAGATCTCGATGCCGGGCGCGATCGCCCCGCCCGCGTACTCCCCGCGCGCGGTGACCGCGTCGTACGTGGTCGCCGTGCCGAAGTCCACGACGATCGCGGGACCGCCGTACAGCTCGACCGCCGCGGCCGCGTTGATGATGCGGTCCGCGCCGACCTCCTTCGGGTTGTCGGTGATGACCGGGACGCCCGTCTTGACGCCCGGCTCCACCAGCACCGCCGGCACGTCGCCGTAGTAGCGGCGGGTCACCTCGCGCAGCTCGTGCAGCACCGAGGGGACCGTCGCGCAGATCGCGATCCCCTCGATGCCGTCGCCCAGCTCGACGCCGAGCAGCGGGTGCATGCCCATGAGGCCCTGGAGCAGGACCGCCATCTCGTCGGCCGTCCTGCGCGGGTCCGTGGAGATCCGCCAGTGCTCGACGATCTCCTCGCCGTCGAAGAGGCCGAGGACCGTGTGCGTGTTGCCGACGTCGATGGTGAGCAGCATCAGGCCCGCACCTCGCGCAGGTCCAGGCCGATGTCGAGGATCGGGGAGGAGTGGGTGAGGCCGCCGACCGCGAGGTAGTCGACGCCGGTCGCCGCGTACGCCGCCGCGTTGTCCAGGGTCAGCCGGCCGGAGGACTCCAGGACGGCGCGGCCCGCGACCAGGGCGACGGCCTCCTCGGTCTCGCCGGGGGTGAAGTTGTCGAGCAGGATCAGGTCGGCGCCCGCGTCCAGGACCTCGCGGACCTGGTGCATCGTGTCGACCTCGACCTCGATGGGCAGCTCGGGGAAGAGCTCGCGGACGGCCTTGAACGCCTCGGCGACGCCGCCGGCGGCCACCACGTGGTTGTCCTTCACGAGCGCGGCGTCGGAGAGCGACATGCGGTGGTTGACGCCGCCGCCGCAGCGGACCGCGTACTTCTCCAGGGCGCGCAGGCCCGGGGTGGTCTTGCGGGTGTCGCGGACCTTGGCCCGGGTGCCCTCCAGGGCGTCCGCCCACGCGCGCGTGGCGGTGGCGATGCCGGAGAGGCGGCACAGGATGTTGAGCGCGCTGCGCTCGCCGGTGAGCAGGTCCCGGGTGCGGGCGGTGACGCTGAGGAGGACCTCCCCGGCCTCGACGCGCGCGCCGTCCTCGACGTGCCGCTCGACCTCGAACTCGTCGGCGCAGACGATCGACAGGACGGCCTCGGCGACCCGCAGGCCGGCCACGACACCGGCCTCGCGCGCGGTGAAGTCGGCGGTCGCGACGGCGTCCTCGGGGACGGTCGCCACGGTCGTCACGTCGACGCCGCCGTCGAGGTCCTCGGCGATCGCCAGGTGGGCGATGTCCTCGACCTGGACGGGGTCGAGGCCGGACTCCGCGAGCAGCTCGGCCAGCGCGGGGTCGAGCCCGCACTCGAACTCCTCGCCGCCGCAGGCGCAGTCGTCGCCGCAGCCGCCGGCCTCCTCGGAGGAGACCGAGGTGATCTGGATGAGAGGGACGTCCACGGGCTCGGGACGGGCTTCCTCGGGCGTGCTCACTTACGGCTCCCTGGGGGCGTCGAGGGTGGGGGGAAAGTCGAAGCTGTCGGTGGTGCGGACGTCGAGGGTCCGCTCCGGGGTGAGGCGGACGACGAGGTGCCGGCGCCAGCGCGCGTCGTCGCGGTCGGCGTGGTCCTCGCGCCAGTGGCAGCCGCGGGTCTCCTCGCGGCGGCGGGCCGCGGCGACCAGGACCCGGGCGACGCACAGCAGGTTGGTGGTCTCCCAGGACTCCACGCCCGGCTCGGCGGCCTTGGTGTCGTCGGTGCCGCCCGCCACGGCGTCGCTGTGCAGGGCGTCGAGGGCCTCGGCGGCCGTGCGCAGGCTGGTCTCCGAGCGGAGCACGCCCGCGCCGGCCGTCATCACCCGCTGGACGCGGGTCCGGGCGCCGGCCACCGGCAGCGGCAGCGTCACCGGCGTCGGGTGCGGCACCGGGGTCCCGGCGACGCGGGGCGCGGCGGCGATGACGTCCTCGGCGATCCGCTCGGCGAAGACCAGGCCCTCCAGGAGCGAGTTCGAGGCCAGCCGGTTGGCGCCGTGGACGCCCGTGCAGGCCACCTCCCCGCACGCGTAGAGCCCGGGGACCGTGGTCCGGCCGCGCAGGTCGGTGCGGACGCCGCCGGAGGCGTAGTGGGCGGCGGGGGCGACCGGGATGGGCTCGGTCACCGGGTCGATGTCGTGGGAGCGGCAGGCGGCCAGGATGGTCGGGAAGCGCTGCTCCCACATCTCGGCGCCGAAGTGCCGGGCGTCGAGGTACATGTGCTCGGTGCCCTGCTCCTGCATCCGGCGCGTGATCGCCTTGGCGACGATGTCCCGGGGCGCGAGCTCGGCCAGCTCGTGCTGCCCGACCATGAAGCGGACCCCGTCGGCGTCGACCAGGTGGGCGCCCTCGCCCCGGACGGCCTCGGAGACCAGCGGCTGCTGTCCCTCCGCGCCGGCGCCGAGGAAGAGCACCGTGGGGTGGAACTGGACGAACTCCAGGTCGGAGACCTCGGCGCCGGCCCGCAGGGCGAGGGCGACGCCGTCGCCGGTGGAGACGGCCGGGTTGGTGGTGGCGGAGAAGACCTGGCCCATGCCGCCGGTGGCCAGGACGACCGCGGGGGCGTGGACGGCGCCGACGCCGTCGTGCTGGCCCTCGCCCATGACGTGCAGGGTGACGCCCGCGGTACGGCCCTCGGCGTCGGTGAGGAGGTCGAGGACGAGGGCGTGCTCGATGGTGCGCACGCCCCGGTCCCGTATCGCCTCGACCAAGGCGCGGGAGATCTCGGCGCCGGTCGCGTCGCCGCCGGCGTGCGCGATGCGGCGGCGGTGGTGGCCGCCCTCGCGGGTCAGCGCGATCTCGCCGTCGGCGGTCTTGTCGAAGTCGGCGCCGGTCGCGATCAGCCGGCGGACGGCGTCGGGGCCCTCGGTGACCAGAGCGCGCACGGCCCGCTCGTCGCAGAGGCCGGCTCCGGCGACGAGCGTGTCGTCGAGGTGCTGCTCGGGGGTGTCGCCGTCGCCGAGGGCGGCGGCGATGCCGCCCTGGGCCCAGCGGGTCGAGCCGTCGTCGAGCCGGGCCTTGGTGACGACGACCGTCCGCAGTCCGGCGGCCGTGCACCGCAGGGCGGCGGTGAGGCCGGCGACACCGGAGCCGACGACGACGACGTCGGCGTCGATGTCCCAGCCGGGCGCGGGGGCGTGCAGCCGTATTCCGGTCACTTGGCGGCTCCGAACTGGGTGGTTCCGGGCAGGTCGGCCCCGGACAGGGTGGTGGCGACCAGGGGGGTGCCGAGGAGGAGGGGGACGTTGTCGATCAGCCGGGTGGCGCCCACGCGCGCGGCGACCGCGAGGATCGCCTCGCCGTCGTGGTCGTCGGCGACCTCGGTGAAGTCGGCCGGGTCGACGAGGGCCAGGTAGTCCAGGGTGAGCGGCGGCCGTGCCTTGGCCGCCTCGTCCAGGACGGTGCGGGCCGCGGCCCGCACCGCTTCGGCGCCGCCGCCCTCGGCGGCCTGCGCGACCGCGTGGGCGTCGGCGGCGGCACGGGCCTCGCCGAGCCGGGAGAGCGCCTCGGCGCGGTTCTCGACCCGGCCGTGGGCGCCGGGCAGCGCGTCGGCACGCGCGCGCAGGGCCGACTGGGCGGCGAGCCGGTCGCAGGCGGCGAACAGGGCGCGGGAGAGCGCGAGCGCGGTACGGCGCTCCTCGCCCGACAGGTAACGGTTTCGGCTGGACAGGGCGAGGCCGTCCGCCTCCCGCACGGTCTCCACGCCGACGATCTCGACGGGGAAGTTCAGGTCGCGGACCATCCGGCGGATCAGGGCCAGCTGCTGGGCGTCCTTCTGGCCGAAGAAGGCCAGGTCGGGGGCGGTGAGGTGGAGCAGCTTGGCGACGACGGTCAGCATGCCGTCGAAGTGGCCGGGCCGGGAGGCGCCTTCGAGTCGCTCGCCCATGGGACCGGCGGTGATCCGGACCTGGGGTTCCCCGCCGGGGTAGACCTCGTCGACGGTGGGCGCGAAGACGGCGCTCGCCCCCGCCTCGACGGCCAGGGCCAGGTCGGCGTCGAGGGTGCGCGGGTAGCGGTCGAGGTCCTCGCCCGCGCCGAACTGGAGCGGGTTGACGAAGACCGTGACGACGACGGAGCCCCGCTCCCCGACGCGCTCGCGGGCGGCGCGGATGAGCGTGGCGTGACCCTCGTGGAGGGCGCCCATGGTCATGACCACGGCCCGGGGCGCGCCGCCGTCCAGGGCGCGCAGCTCCCGTGCCGTGCGGACGGGCGCGAGGGGGGTGGCGGGCGTGGCGTTCATCGGGAGTCCCCCTCGGCGAGTACGCCCAGCAGGTCCTCGGCCAGCTCGGGCTTGAGCAGACCGTGGGCGAGCGCCCGGTCCGCGGTGGTGCGGGCCATCGCCAGGTAGCCGGCGACGGTGCCGGGCGCGTGCTTGCGCAGCTCGGCGACGTGGGCGGCGACGGTGCCGGCGTCCCCGCGCGCGACGGGGCCGGTGAGGGCCGCGTCCCCGGACCTCAGGGCGTTGTCCAGGGCGGCGCCGAGGAGGGGGCCGAGCATCCGGTCGGGGGCGGAGACGCCGGCCTTGCGGAGGAGTTCCATCGACTGGGCCACCAGGGTGACGAGGTGGTTCGCGCCGAGGGCCAGGGCCGCGTGGTAGAGCGGGCGGGCCTCCTCGGCGATCCACTCGGGCTCGCCGCCCATCTCGATCACCAGGGCCTCCGCGGCCAGCCGCAGCTCCTCGGGGGCGGTCACCCCGAAGGAGCAGCCGGCGAGCCGCTGGACGTCGACCGGGGTGCCGGTGAAGGTCATGGCGGGGTGCAGGGCGAGCGGCAGGGCGCCGGCCCGGCGGGCGGGGTCGAGGACGCGTGCGCCGTACCGCCCGGAGGTGTGGACGATCAGCTGGCCGGGGCGGACGGCTCCGGTGTCGGCGAGGCCCTCGACGAGGCCCGGCAGGGCGTCGTCCGGGACGGTCAGCAGGACCAGGTCCGCGAGGGCGAGGACCCGGGCGGGCTCGACGACCGGCACGTCGGGCAGGAGCTCCGCGGCGCGGCGGCGGGAGGCGTCGGAGACGGCGGAGACGGCGACGGGGCGGTGTCCGGCGAGCCGGAGGGCGGCGGCGAGGGCGGGGCCCACGCGGCCGGCGCCGACGACTCCGACGGTGAGCCGGGCGGGTCGGTCCTCGGCTCGGGGCTCTGGCGCTGCTGGTGCGTTCACGGTGGGGACGGCCTTCCGTTCCAGTCCTCGGCGGGTACCGGACGATTTCTGGTCATGCTACGCCAGCGGCGTCGCCCGCTCCGTGGCCGTCCACAGGCTGTGGGCGGTGGTGTGATGATCGGCCCATGAATCCTGAGAGTGCTGACGGTCCGGTGGACGAGGAAGCGGCCCGGCTCCACCGGGCGAAGGTCTGGGGCGGCGCCGACCGCACGCTGTGGGACACCTCGGTGGACGGCGCGGTCGGCCCCCGGCTGCGCGAGCTGGCCGACTGGGCGGAGGCCGCGGGGCACGGCGACGCCCCGCTGGACACCTACGGCAACGGGCTCGTGGAGGAGCTGGAGCGCCGGGTCGCCCGGGAGCTCGGGATGCCCGCCGCCGTGTTCTTCCCGACCGGGACCCTGGCCCAGCAGGTGGCCCTGCGCTGCTGGGCCGGGCGCACCGGCAGCCCGGTCGTCGCGCTCCACCCGCTCGCCCACCCCGAGCTCCACGAGGGCGGGGCGCTCTCGGCCGTGTCCGGGCTCCGGACCGTCCACCCGACCGACGCCCCGCGGCTGCCGACCGCCGAGGAGGTGCGGGACCACCCGGAGCCGTTCGGGACGCTGATGCTGGAGCTGCCCCTGCGGGACGCCGGCTTCGTGCTGCCCACCTGGGAGGAGCTGACCGGGGCGGTGGAGGCGGCCCGGGAGCGGGACGCGGTCGTCCATTTCGACGGGGCGCGCCTGTGGGAGTGCCCGACGCGCTTCGGCCGTCCGCTCGCGGAGATCGCGGGGCTCGCCGACAGCGTCTACGTGTCGTTCTACAAGTCCCTCGGCGGCCTGTCCGGGGCCGCGCTGGCCGGGCCCGAGGACGTCATGGAGGAGGCCCGCGTCTGGCGGCACCGGTACGGGGGGCTGCTCTTCCAGCAGTACCCGGCGGCGCTCGCCGCGCTCCGCGGCCTCGACGTCGAGCTGCCCCGGCTGCCCTCGTACGTGGCCCACGCGCGCGTGGTGGCCGACGCGCTCCGGGAGGGGCTGGCGGAGGCGGGCGTCGGCTGGTTCCGGGTCCACCCGGAGGCCCCGCACACCCACCAGTTCCAGGTCTGGCTGCCGTACGACGCGGAGGTGCTCACGGCGGCGGCCCTGGCGCAGACCGAGGCAACCGGCACCGCGCTGTTCCGCCGCTGGTTCGCCCCCGGCGCGGGCGGGCCGCCGGGGGTGGCCCTCACCGAGGTGACGGTGACGTCGCCGGGTCTGGCCTGGACGGCGGACGACGTCAAGGAGGCCGTGCGGGACTTCCTGTCCCGCGTCGGCGCCTGACCGTGGCCCCGGCCGACGGCGCGGCGGGCCGCGGCCCGCCGTCCGGGAGCCGGCCCGCCGCCCGGGTCCGGCGGTCAGCGGGCGGGCGGCGCCCCGCGGCGGAAGGCGTCGAGAAGACGGCGCGGGCGGCCGGCCCGGCGGTCCGCGGCGATCCGCGGGCGGCCTCCGTCCTCGCGGTCCGCCGCGACGCGCGCGAGGCGGCGCCGGTCGCGGACGGCCCTCAGGAGGGCGAGTTCGCCGGCGCCGGGCGCCGGGGGTGCGGGCTCGCCGAGCCGTGCGGCGCGGTAGGTGTCGAAGAGGTACTGGTGCATCGCGTTCATGTCCTCACGGTGGGCCGCGCCCCCACGGCCCGGCCCGCCGTTTGACGGCACCCGTCAAACGGGGGCCGTCGATTGACGGGTGCCGTCAAACGGGGCGACAGCTCCCCCGCCCCACCCGGCACCATGGACGGGTGAGCGTGACCATCGACATCACCGGACTGCCGCACGAGCGGATCGCCTTCTGCCCCTCGCCGCTGGCCGAACTGGGCGCCGCCCTGCACGCGCTGGCCGAGCCGGGGCACCACGCCCGGCTGCACGCCTGGACCACCACGACGGCGGCCGCGCTGAAGCCGGAGCTCGCGGACCGGCTCCACGAGGCCGACTTCATGTGGAACGCCACCCGCTCGGACATCCTGCTGCCGCCCCGGCCCCGGGAGACCCTGGCCGAGGAGCTGGACGACCTCGACCGCATGGACGACGAGAAGTTCGTGGGGGCGGCCCTGGAGATCTCCTGCGCCAGCCGGTACGCGGACGGCGCCCCCTCGCCGCTCGTCGACGCGACCATGCGCCGCCGCGCCCTCGACCTCGCCGCCGCGCGCGGGCCGCGCCAGGCCGCGTTCGTGGAGCGGATGCTGGCCGACCCGCCCGGCACGCGCGCGTGGATCCGGCGGCTCCTGGAGGACTGCGACGAGGCGTTCTTCGCCGACACCTGGAGGCGGGTGCGGGTGCAGCTGGCCGCGGACGCCCGCCACAAGACCGAGCTGATGCGCCGCAAGGGGCTGGCCGAGGCGGTCGCCGACGCGTCCTCCGCGATGGTCCTGGAGCAGGACGCGGCGGGCGCCAGGATCGTCGTCGACAAGCTCGGTCACGGCCGCACCGGCGCCGACGGCACGGGAGTGACCTTTCTGCCGACCGCCTTCGGCTGGCCGCACCTCATCGCGCTGCACGCGCCGGGCTGGCAGCCGGTCGTCCAGTACCCCGTGCCCACCCGTGAGCTGGGCGGCGGCGTCCCGGTCGACACGGTGAAGCTGCGCCTGGAGGCGGTCGCCCACCCGATGCGGATGCGGCTGAGCCGAAGCCTCGCCCGGGGCACGTACACGACGGGCGAACTGGCCGACGCCTACGGCATCAGCGCGCCCGAGGTCTCCCGGCACCTCGCGGTCATGAAGAAGGCCGGCCTGCTCACCACCCAGCGGCGCGGCCGGTACGTCCTCCACCAGCTGGACGTCTCGGTGGTCGCCCGGCTCGGCAGCGACTTCCTGGAGTCGGTGCTGCGGTAGCCGGTCAGGCCGCGCCGCCGCCGGCCCTGACCAGGCCCGACTCGTAGGCGAGGACCACGACCTGGACGCGGTCGCGCAGCCCGAGCTTGGTCAGGATGCGGCCCACGTGCGTCTTCACCGTCGCCTCGGACAGGACCAGGCGCGCGGCGATCTCGCCGTTCGACAGACCCTGCGCGACCAGCATCATCACCTCGCGCTCCCGGTCCGTCAGCCGCGCCAGCGCGCCGTCGACGGCACGGGTCTCGGTGCCCGTGGACGGCAGCATCGGCGAGAAGCGGTCCAGGAGGCGGCGCGTGGTGGAGGGCGCCACCACGGCGTCCCCGCTGTGCACGGAGCGGATCGCGCCGAGCAGCTCGGCCGGCGGCACGTCCTTCAGCATGAAGCCGCTGGCGCCCGCCTTCAGCCCGGAGAACGCGTACTCGTCGAGGTCGAAGGTGGTCAGGATCAGCACCTTCGGCGCGTCCGGCTGGGAGCAGATCCGGCGGGTCGTCTCCACCCCGTCCAGCTTGGGCATGCGCACGTCCATCAGGACGACGTCGACCGCCGTGGAGCGCAGCACCTCCAGGGCCTCGACCCCGTCGCCCGCCTCCGCCACGACCTCCATGTCCGGCTGGGCGGCGAGCACCATGCGGAAACCGGTGCGCAGCAGCACCTGGTCGTCGACGAGCATCACGCGGATGGACATGTCAGGAAGATCCTCTTCTGCTGGGCGGGCCGGCTCGGTGGCCTAGTGGGCGGGCTTGAGGGGGAGCAGGGCGCTGATCCGGAAGCCACCGCCGGGACGCGGCCCCGCGTCCAGGGTGCCTCCGACCATGCCGACCCGCTCCCGCATGCCGATCAGACCATGACCGCGGCCGTCGGCGCCGCCGTCCTCGTACATCTCCTGCGGCGCCCCGCGGCCGTCGTCCTCCACGAGCAGCCCGAGACCGTCGTCGAAGTAGACCAGCCGGACGCTGGCGCCGACGTCCGGCCCGCCGTGCTTGCGTGTGTTGGTGAGGGCCTCCTGCACGATGCGGTACGCGGTCAGCTCGACGCCGCTCGGGAGCGGGCGCGGGCTGCCCTCGATCGCGAAGTCGACCGTGAGGCCGGCGCCGCGGACCTGCTCGACGAGGTCCTCGATCTGCTGCACGTCGGGCTGGGGCACGTACTCCCCGGCCTCCTGGTGTTCGCCGGTCCGCAGGATGCCGAGGAGCCTGCGCATCTCGGCGAGCGCCTGGCGGCCGGTGGTGGAGATCGTCTCCAGGGCCTGCCGGGCGGTCTCCGGGGAGGACTCCATGACGTAGGCGGCGCCGTCGGCCTGGACGACCATCACCGAGACGTTGTGCGCGACGACGTCGTGCAGCTCGCGGGCGATCCGGGCCCGCTCGGCCGCGACCGCGACCTTGGCCTGGGCCTCGCGCTCCTTCTCCAGGCGGGAGGCCCGCTCCTCCAGCTGCGCGAAGTAGGCGCGGCGGGTGCGGAGCGAGTCGCCGAGGACCCAGGCGAGCGCGAACGGCACGGTCATGATGATCGTGAAGAAGACCTTGGCGGCCCCGGAGTCCTCGCCCTCCATCGGCCATCTCAGCTGGGAGAGCGTGGAGGCGGCGAGACCGCCCGCGAGCGCCAGACGGGAGGCCCAGCGGGGCCCGTCGTGCGCCGCGACGGTGAAGATGATCACCAGCATGGCGAAGTCGGCCAGGAACGGCACCAGGTCGAAGGCGAGCTGGGCGACGCCCAGCGCGACCGCGAGGAGCAGCATCTTCTCGGGTGCCCGCCGGCGCAGGGCCACCACCAGGGAGAAGAGCGCGGCGACGAGGCCGTACCCGGCGGGGTTCCCGGACGTCAGGGAGGCCGTCCCCACCCACAGCAGGGAGAACCCGAGGAGGACGACGGCCCAGAAGGTGTCGACGCCCGTCGGGTGTCTGCGGAGGAAGTCGTAGAGGCGCTGCACGTCACCCAGAGTAGGGACCGCGAGATGGTCCAGGGATCAACCGTGGGGTCGATCCTTGGCGAGGGGCCCGTACTCCCCGAGGTGGAGACTGGGGCCCGTGACGGATGAGACGTGTCAGTGGCAGGGGTGGCGGACGGCCGCCGAGCGGGCGCTGTACGGCCCCGGGGGCTTCTATCTGCGGCCCGAGGGGCCGGCGGGGCATTTCCGCACCTCGGTGCACGCCTCCCCGCTCTTCGCCGCGGCCGTGGCCCGGCTCCTCGGGGAGGTCGCGGAGGAGCTGGGGTCGGCCGAGGTGGACCTGGTGGACGTGGGCGCGGGCCGCGGCGAACTGCTCGCCGGAGTGCTGGCCGCGACCGCCGGCAGCGGGCTCGCCGTCCGGGCGGTCGCCGTGGAGCGCGCGGCCCGTCCGGCCGCGCTCGACCCCCGGATCGCGTGGACGGACCGGGTGCCGGACGGGGTGCGCGGACTCCTCTTCGCGAACGAGTGGCTCGACAACGTGCCGGTGGACGTCGCCGAGGCGGACGCGGCCGGCACCGCCCGGTACGTGGAGGTCGACGCCACCGGCACGGAACGGCTCGGCCCTCCCGTCTCCGGCCCCGACGCGGAGTGGCTGGCCCGGTGGTGGCCGCCTGCCGGTCCGGGCGCCCGGGCCGAGATCGGCCGCCCCCGCGACGCCGCCTGGGCCTCGGCGGTCGCCTCCCTCGCGGCGGGCCGCGCGGTGGCCGTCGACTACGCGCACGTACGGGCCTCCCGGCCGCCCTTCGGCTCCCTCACCGGCTTCCGCGCGGGCCGCGAGGTGCCCCCGGTCCCCGACGGCACCTGCGACCTGACGGCCCACGTGGCCCTGGACGCGTGCGCGGCGGCGGGGGCGGAGGCCCTGGCGGGGGTGCGCGGGGGCGCGGTCTCGGGAGCGGGGGCCGGGTCTGCCGGGGACGCGGCTGCGGCCGGCGGGGCACCGGCGGCCGAGCTGCTGACCCAGCGGGAGGCGCTGGGTCGGCTCGGGGTGTCCGGGGGGCGTCCGCCGCTCTCCCTCGCCTCCTCCGAACCGGCCGGCTACGTCCGCGCGCTCTCCGCGGCCGGCGAGGCGGCCGAGCTCACCGCGCGCGGCGGGCTGGGCGACTTCCTGTGGCTGGTCCAGCGGGTCCCGGCCGGCTCGTGAACGCGGCGGGCGGCGGGCTCGGGGCGCGGGGGATACTGTCCCGCATGACGGAGACGACGGTCGGAATCGGCGGCGCGGCGGAGAGCACCGACATGGTGCTGAACATCGGGCCGCAGCACCCCTCGACCCATGGCGTGCTCCGGCTCCGGCTCGTGCTCGACGGCGAGGTCGTCCGGCACGCCGAGCCGGTGATCGGCTACATGCACCGGGGAGCCGAGAAGCTCTTCGAGGCGCGGGACTACCGGCAGATCATCATGCTGGCCAACCGCCACGACTGGCTCTCCGCGTTCTCCAACGAGCTGGGCGTGGTCATGGCCGTCGAGCGGATGCTCGGCATGGAGGTCCCCGAGCGCGCCGTGTGGACCCGCACCCTGCTCGCCGAGCTGAACCGGGTCCTCAACCACCTGATGTTCCTCGGCTCGTACCCCCTCGAACTCGGCGGCATCACCCCCGTCTTCCACGCCTTCCGGGAGCGCGAGGAGCTCCAGACGGTGATGGAGGAGGTGTCCGGCGGCCGGATGCACTACATGTTCAACCGGGTCGGCGGCCTCAAGGAGGACCTGCCCGCCGGCTGGCTCGGACGGGCGCGGCAGGCCGTCGCGGACGTGCGGTCGCGGATGGACGTGTACGACCGGCTGGTGCTCGGCAACGAGATCTTCCGCGGCCGCACCCGCGGCGTCGGCGTCCTCTCCCCCGCCGCCGTCCACGCGTACGGGGTGTCGGGGCCCATCGCCCGCGCCTCCGGCGTCGACTTCGACCTGCGCCGCGACGAGCCGTACCTCGCCTACGGGGAGCTCCAGGACACCCTCCGCGTCGCCGTGCGCGAGGAGGGCGACTGCCTCGCGCGCTTCGAGTGCCTCCTCGACCAGACCCACAACTCCCTCGACCTCGCCGACGCCTGCCTCGACCGCATCGCCGACCTCCCCCAGGGGCCGATCAACCAGCGCCTGCCCAAGGTCCTCAAGGCGCCCGAGGGCCACACCTACGCCTGGACCGAGAACCCCCTCGGCGTCAACGGCTACTACCTCGTCTCCAAGGGCGAGAAGACCCCCTACCGGCTCAAGCTCCGCTCCGCCTCCTTCAACAACATCCAGGCGCTCGTCGAACTCCTGCCGGGGACGCTGGTCGCGGACATGGTCGCGATCCTGGGCTCGCTCTTCTTCGTCGTCGGCGACATCGACAAGTAGCCGTCGGGCGCCCTCGGCTGCACCTCCGGCCGTGCGGCCCCCGTCGTGGGCCATCGTTCCGCTGGGGCGGTGGGGGTGAGATCAGGAGTTGACGGCGCCGCGGAGTTCGGCGACGTCGAGTTGTTCGGTCTCGTCGTGGGCCGTGAGGTCGATGACGTGCCCGATGGTGCGGGGCGGGGCGACGGGGGTGAGGAGGGGGGCGGCGAGGACCTCCTCGCCGACGACGTCGGCGAGGTCGGTGTGCTGGACGGCCTCGATCGCGGCGGCCGCCTTCTGCGTGCCGAAGAAGTCGAAGCCGCCCTCGGGCCGCGGGACGGGCCGTCGGGCCGCGTAGGGGACGATCGCGCTGGCGGTCGGCACGGCGGGCAGGGCGGTGGGGGCCGGGGCGGCCGGCGGGAGGGCGAGGGCGGCGGCCGGGCGGGAGTGTTCGGTTCCGGCGGCCGCCGCGTGCTTCCCCTGGGGTTCCTCCGTCTCGCGGGCGCGCTCGGCGAGGTCGCGGGCGCGGGCGGCCTCGGTGGTGCGGCGGGCCTGCTGGGCGGCGGCGTTGCGCGGGAGGTCGCGCAGTGCCTGGGCGGCGCGACGGTACGCCTCCGGGGTGGGCGCGGACGCGCCGGCCGGGAGGGCCTTGGCGCCGGTGGTCTCCAGGGCGAGGACGCGCCCGGCCTCCAGGGCGCTGGCCCGCTCGGTCTCGGCCGTGGCGTACCGGCGGAGGAGGTCGGCGTGCTCGCCGCGCAGCCCGGCGAGCTCGACGCGCTTGGCGCGGAGCTTGGCGTCGAGCTTGGCGCGCAGGGCGCGGGACTCCTCCAGGTCGGACTCCAGTTCGGCGACCCGTTCCTCGGACTTCCACTGGTCGGCCGTACGGGCGCGGTCGAGTTCGGCGACCCGCAGTCCGGCGCTCCGGTCCCAGCTGCGCATGAGGACGGCACCGGTGACGGCGGCGGCGGCCGCGGCGGCGGCGAACAGCCGGACGACCACCAGGTCGCCGGGGAGCCAGGCGGCCGCGGCGCACACGACCGCGGCGCCGGCGACCGCGGAGGGCGGCATCAGCTTGTGCAGAGGCGGGGAATGGCGGTGGCGTCCACGTGGCATGGCCTGAAATTTACCGTGCGTAGGCAGGGTGTGGGGCGTCGGCCCGGTAATCTCTTGGCCACTTCTCGCCACCGGAAGTGGATATCAACCGTTCCGGTTCCGTTTCGGGCCGACTCCCCTCACCCGCGGACTACTTGTCGACCAGCCCCTTCTCGCCCAGATAGGCCTTGGCGACGTCCCCGGGCTTCGCCCGCTCGGCGTCCACCTTGCGGTTGAGTTCGGCGAGATCCGCTGTGGTCAGCACCTGGGTGAGCCGGTCGAGCGCGGCGGCTATCTCGGGGGAACCGGCGTCCTTGGCGTTGACGACGGGCAGCACGTTGTCCGCGTTCTGCAGCTTCTTGTCGTCGGTGAGGAAGACGAGTCCGTAGCCGTCGATCGTGGCGTCCGTGGTGGTCGTCAGGACCAGCTGGTCCACCCCGTCCTTGACGGCCTGCTTCGCCTGCGGGGTGCCGACGCCCTTGGGGTCGACGCCCGTCACGTCGATGCCGTACGTCTTCTTCAGACCGGGTGCGCAGAAGGGCCGTACCGCGCATTCGTCCCCGGCCGCGATCTTCACCTTCAGCTTGGAACGGCCGAGATCGGAAAGGGTCGTCAGCTTGTTCTTCGCGGCGAATTCCTTGGTGACCGCGAAGGCGTTCTGATCGACGGCCGCGCCGACCGCGAGCACCTTGAGACCGCGCGGTTCCGCGAGCTTCCGCAGCGCCTCGACCGTCGCCGTCGCGTCGCCGGAGGCGACCGGCTTCTCCTCGGGCGCCTTCGGCCCGTTCACCTTCGCGTTGAGGAATTCCGCGATCGTCGCCGCGTATTCCGGTACGACGTCGATCTCGCCCTTCTCCAGGGAGGGTTCGTACAGTTCGCGATTCTTCACCGTGGTGACGGACACGGAGTATCCGGCGTTCCGCAGCACCTGGGCGTAGAGCTCGGCGAGCACCTTGGCCTCGGTGAAGGCGGCCGCGCCCACCACCAGCGAACCCTTCGTGCCGCCCCCGGTGTCCCCGGAGCCCTTCTTGCCGTCCTCCAGGCTGTCACCGCCGCACGCGGCGAGCGCGACGGTCAGCGCCGCCGTACCCAGTACCGCGCCCGCGATACGCGAGACCCTGTTCACGAGATCACCCATCTCCAGTCAGCTTTGGTCGAGTCGTTCGAAGCGTGTGCGTCCGCCGAGGCGCGCGAGCAGGCCGAGGAGGCGCTCGGCGCCCACCATCGCGCCCTCCACCAGGAGGGCGAGCAGGGCCACGAGCACGGCGCCCGCGACCACCTGGGCGGTGTCGTACGTGGCGAATCCCGCGGTGATGATCCGGCCGAGGCCGCCCTGGCCGACCATCGCCGCGACCGTCGCCGTGGCCACCACCTGGACGGCGGCCGAGCGGACCCCGGTCATCACCACCGGCCGGGCCAGGGGGAGTTCGACCTTGCGGAAGAGCTGGCCGCCGGTCATCCCCATGCCCCGGGCGGCCCGCACGGCGGACCGGTCGACCTCGCTGACGCCCACGTAGGCGTTGGTGAGGAGCGGGGGGATCGCGAAGAGGACCAGGGCGACGACGGTCGGCACGTAGCCCGCGTTCCGCAGGGGCGACACCATGAACAGGGCGAGGACCGCGAAGACGGGGATCGCCCGCCCCACGTTCGAGAGGTTCACCGCGAGCGCCCCGCCGCGGCCGAGGTGGCCGAGCCAGAGCCCCAGCGGCAGCGCGAGCGCCGCGGCGATCAGGAGCGCCGCCCCGCTCACGTAGACGTGCTCGGCGAGCCGGTGTCCGACGCCCTCCTCGCCCGTCCAGTGCGCGCCGGTGGTGAGCCAGGCCCAGGCATCCGTCACGGCCCCCATCTCACTCGCCCCCCGGCGCGGTCCGTATCCGGGTCCAGGGCGTGAGCAGCCGCTGGAGGCCCAGGAGGAACAGGTCGGCGACGACGGCGAGGAGCACGCACAGCACCGAGGCGGCGAGCATCTGCGCCTTGAAGAACGTGGGCAGCGCGTCCTCGATGAGGTTGCCGAGGCCCCCGCGGCCGACGACCGAGCCGATCGTGGTCAGCGCGATCGTGGAGACCGTCGCCATCCGGACGCCGGCCATCAGCACCGGCAGCGCCAGGGGGAGTTCGACCTGCCACAGCAGCCGCCAGGAGCCGTACCCCATGCCGCGGGCGGCCTCCCGGGTCTCGGCCGGTACGGCGGCGAGTCCCGCCAGGGTGTTGCGCACGAGGATGGTCAGCGCGTAGAGCACGAGGCCGGTCACCACGAGCGCGGCGGACAGCCCGAAGAAGGGCAGCAGCAGCGAGAACATCGCGAGCGACGGGACCGTGTAGAGCAGGGTGGTGAGGCCGAGGACCGGTGCGGCGAACCGTGGCCTGGCCCGTACGAGCAGCGCGAGGGGCACCGAGACGGCGAGCGCGATCAGTACGGACGCGACCGTGATTCCCACATGCTGGAGCAGCGCGTCGGTCAACTCCCCGCTGCGCGTGCGGAGGTACTCCCCGCAGATCCAGTCGTTGGCGACCAGACAGTTCGGCGCGCTCATCGTCCCTCCCCCCGGACCGTCGATCTTCCCGAACGCTTGTCCGACGACCCTAACCCCCACCGCCCGCGAACACGGGAACTCGCCACAATGCGGCAACACGCCCTTCACACACCCCCGGCGGTCAGGGGACAGAATGGGGAACCATGATCCGGTTCGAGCACGTGACCAAGCGGTACGCCGACGGCACGACCGCCGTGGACGACCTCTCCTTCGAGGTGGCCGAGGGCGAACTCGTCACCCTGGTCGGGCCGTCCGGCTGCGGCAAGACGACCACGATGATGATGGTGAACCGGCTCGTCGAGCCGACCTCGGGCCGCGTCCTGGTGGACGGCGAGGACGTCGCCGGCGTCGACCCGGTCGCCCTGCGGCGGAAGATCGGCTACGTCATCCAGCAGGTCGGCCTCTTCCCGCACCGCACGGTCCTCGACAACACGGCGACCGTCCCCGCCCTCCTCGGGTGGAAGAAGGCCGCCGCACGCGCGCGTGCGGCCGAACTCCTCGACCTCGTGGGCCTCGACCCGGCCACCTACGGCCCGCGGTACCCCGCGCAGCTCTCCGGCGGGCAGCGCCAGCGCGTCGGCGTGGCCCGCGCCCTCGCCGCCGATCCGCCCGTCCTCCTCATGGACGAGCCGTTCGGCGCCGTCGACCCCGTCGTCCGGGAGCGCCTGCAGAACGAGTTCCTCGCCCTCCAGGCCACCGTCCGCAAGACCGTCCTCCTGGTCACCCACGACATCGAGGAGGCGGTCCGCATGGGCGACCGCATGGCCGTCTACGGGCAGGGCCGCATCGAGCAGTTCGACGCCCCCGCCACCGTCCTCGGCTCCCCCGCCACCCCGTACGTCGCGGACTTCGTCGGCAGCGACCGGGGCCTCAAGCGGCTCGCCGTCACCGCCGTCACGGAGGCCGACCTCGACCCGTGGGCCGAGGACGGCGACGGCGGCCCCGCCCCCGTCCCCCTCGGGACCTCGCTCAAGGAAGCGCTGGCCGCGCTCCTCCAGCACGACACCGGGCGCCTGACCGTCACCGGCGCCGACGGCGACCCGGTCGGCGTCCTGACGCCGGCCGGCGTCCACCGCGCGCTGCGCCGGGCCACCCCCGGGTGACCGGCGCCGCCGCGCGCACCGGCCGGTCCGCTCCGGGGCGGGTGCGCGTGCCGGTCAGGTCGCGCTGAGCTTCCCGCTCATCCAGACGAGGCCGGAGGGGATCTCGCGGTTCCAGGTGTTGAAGTTGTGGCCGCCGCTCTCCAGGGTGATCGACGAGACCTTCCCCGGGTTCTTCACCTTCCGGATGAACTCGCGCGTGGGCTTCAGGTTGTCCTCGCCCCGCTTCGAGGTCGTGACCAGGAACGACGTACCGCCCTGCGGCAGGTGGTCCAGGCTCCACAGCAGGTCGGACCGCTTGCGCAGCCGGTCGTCGCCGTGGAAGAGGTCGCCGGTCGTGACGTCCTCGGCGGCCCGGTAGTACGCCGAGAAACCCGCGCCCGCCGCGAACCGGTCCGGGTGGTGCATCGCGATCTTCAGCGCGCAGTAGCCGCCGGTGGAGTTCCCCATGAAGCCCCAGTTCCGGGGCTTCGTCCCGACCCGGTACGTCTCCGAGACCGCCCGCGGCAGGTCCTCGGCGAAGAAGGTCTCCGTCTGCGGGCCGCCGGGGACGTCCACGCACTCGGTGTCCCGCGGCGGCGCGACGGTCGGGCGGAGCATCACCAGGATCATCGGCTGCATCCGTCCCTCCTTCGCCTGGAGGTACGCCGTCTTGGGGTACTTCAGCCCCTTGATCAGGTTCTCCGCCATGCCCGGGTAGCCGGTCAGCACCACGGCGGCCGGGAACGTCCGCTTGGCGTACCGCGGCTGGAAGTACTCCGGGGGCAGGTAGACGTACGCCGGCGAGACGATCCCGGACCGGTCGCCCGCTACGACGACCTTCTGTATCTGCCCGCCGATCGCCGGACGCCCCGCGCCGGGCACGTCGAGCGTGCGCGTCCCCACGACCCTGACGTCCTTGGAGCCGGCCGCGTGGTCGACGACCACGCCCATGTCCTGCTCCTGGCCGAGGAGGTCGGCCCACGAGCCGTAGAACAGGAACGACCGGTTCGCGGCCAGCCCCACGGCGGCGAACAGCGCCACCTGCGTCACGAGCAGCAGCCCGACCCGCCCCACGACACGGCGCCACCCGCTGCGCGCGAGCCGCGGCCAGAGCAGCACCGTGGCCAGGAACAGCCCCACGCCCAGCGCCACCGCCAGCCAGAGGACCTTGTCACTGGTGAGTCCCATGAGACGACCGAGCCTTCTTTCCGAGAATTTCCTGTGAACCGATGAACCCGACCCCGCACGGCTCCGTCCTAGAAGGCGCACCAGCCGGAACGGCCCGCCGCACACACCGCGAGGCCCGACCGGAGTCGGAAGCCCTCGCAGGACCCCTCGCGGGACCACAGGAACCACGGGAAGTACGGGAAGCCATGTCTGTCACGGTAGATGGGGACAAATCGGGATTGGTTCCGGTTCGGGTACGCCGGATTCTCCACGGCCCCCGCCCCGAGAAGGTCCCCGCCCTCGTCGGCACGGCCTGCACCCTGGTCGGACTGATCGACATCGCGGCCGGGGTCTTCCCCCGGTTCCGCGCCAGCCGCATGCACGCCCTCGCCGAAGTCCTCCCCGGAACCCTCGGCCCCCTGTCCGCCGCCCTCTCCCTGAGCGCCGGCGTCCTGCTCCTGCTGCTCGCCCACGGACTCAAGCGCCACAAGCGCCGCGCCTGGCGCGCCGCCGTCGTCCTCCTCCCCCTCGGCGGCGCCGCCCAGTTCGTCTGGCGCCACTCGGTGCTCGGCGGACTGCTCTCCCTCGCGCTCCTCGCCCTGCTGCTGCGCCACCGCGACGAGTTCGCCGCCCTCCCCGACCCCCGCAGCCGCTGGCGCGCCCTCGCCAACTTCGTCGTCATGGGGGCCGGCTCCCTCGCCCTCGGCCTCGTCATCGTGAGCGCCCACCCCGGCCGCGTCGTCGGCAGCCCCAGCCTCACCGACCGCCTCGAACACGTCCTCTTCGGACTCTTCGGCGTCGAGGGCCCCGTCGGCTACACCAAGGGCGTCGACTGGACCGTCGGCTACTCCCTCGGCGCCCTCGGCATGCTCACCGCCCTCACCACGATCTACCTCGCCTTCCGCCCCGAGCACCCCGCGGCCCGCCTCACCGACGACGACGAGGCCCGGCTGCGCGGCCTCCTCGACCAGCACGGCGGCCGCGACTCCCTCGGCCACTTCGCCCTCCGCCGCGACAAGGGCGTCGTCTTCTCCCCCAGCGGCAAGGCCGCCGTCACCTACCGCGTCGTCTCCGGCGTCATGCTCGCCAGCGGCGACCCCATCGGCGACGTCGAGGCCTGGCCCGGCGCCATCGAGCGCTTCATGGACGAGGCCAAGGCCCACTCCTGGACCCCCGCCGTCATGGGCTGCTCCGAGACGGGCGGCCAGGTCTGGACCCGCGAGACCGGCCTCGACGCGCTCGAACTCGGCGACGAGGCCGTCGTCGACGTCGCCGACTTCTCCCTCTCCGGCCGCGCCATGCGCAACGTCCGCCAGATGGTCAAGCGCATCGAACGCAACGGCTACACCACCCAGGTCCGCCGCGTCTCCGACCTCGACGAGGCCGAACTCGCCCGGGTCCGCCGCGCCGCCGCCGCCTGGCGCGGCACCGACACCGAGCGCGGCTTCTCCATGGCCCTCGGCCGCATCGGCGCCCCCGGCGACGGTGACGCCGTCATAGCGACCGCCCACAAGCCCGACGACGACGGCGCCGACTCCCCCTACGGCGACCTCAAGGCGATCATCCACTTCGTGCCCTGGGGCCGCGACGGGATGTCCCTCGAACTCATGCGCCGCGACCGCTCCGCCGACCCCGGCATGAACGAGCTCCTCATCTGCGCCGCCCTCCAGGCCTCCCCCGGACTCGGCATCGCGCGCGTGTCCCTGAACTTCGCGATGTTCCGCTCCGCCCTCGCGCGCGGCGAGAAGATCGGCGCGGGCCCCGTCCTGCGCGTCTGGCGCGGCCTGCTCGTCTTCCTCTCCCGCTGGTTCCAGATCGAGTCGCTCTACAAGTTCAACGCCAAGTTCCGGCCACGCTGGGAACCCCGCTTCGTCGTCTACCGCACCAGCCGCGACCTGCCCCGCATCGGCTTCGCGGCCATGCAGGCCGAGGGCTTCGTGAACCTCTCCCTCCCCCGCCCCTTCACCCGCCGGCGCCCCGCGCCCGCCCCGCGGCCCTGCGCCCACATCGTTCCCGCCACCGTCGAGCGCGAGGTCCGCGCGGCCTGATCTCACCCCTGGGCCCTACGCTGGACACATGAGTACGACGATCGACCGGGGCACCGCCCGAGGTCTGCCGGAGTGGGACCGCTGCGCGGTCATGGGCGTGGTCAACGTGACCCCCGACTCCTTCTCCGACGGCGGCCGCTGGTTCGACACCACGGCCGCCGTCAAACACGGCCTCGACCTCGTCGCCCAGGGCGCCGACCTCGTCGACGTCGGCGGCGAGTCCACCCGGCCCGGCGCCACCCGCGTCGACGAGGAGGAGGAACTCCGCCGGGTCGTCCCCGTCGTCCGCGGCCTGGCCGCCGAAGGCGTCGCCGTCTCCGTCGACACCATGCGCGCCCGTGTCGCCGCCCGCGCCGTCGAGGCCGGCGCCGTCCTCGTCAACGACGTCAGCGGCGGACTCGCCGACCCCGGCATGGTCCCCGCCGTCGCCGCCGCCGAGGTCCCCTTCGTCGTCATGCACTGGCGCGGCTTCAGCCAGGACATGAACAGCCTCGCCGTCTACGACGACGTCGTCGCCGAGGTCGTCCGCGAGCTCCGCACCCGCCTGGAGGCCGTCGTCGACGGCGGCGTCGACCCCGCACGGATCGTCGTCGACCCCGGCCTCGGCTTCGCCAAGCTCGCCCCCCACGACCTGGCCCTGGTCGCCCACCTCCCCGAGCTCCGCGCCCTGGGCCGGCCCCTGCTGGTCGCCGCCTCCCGGAAGCGCTTCCTCGGCCACGTGCTCACCCGCGACGGCGCCGCCCCGCCCCCCGCCCGCGAGCGCGACGCCGCCACCGCGGCCGTCTCCGCCCTCGCCGCCCACGCGGGCGCGTGGGCCGTCCGCGTCCACGAGGTCCGGGCCACCGCGGACGCCGTACGGGTCGCCCGAGCCGTCGAGGGAGCCGCGTGAGCCGCACGGACCGCAGCACCGACGAGGCGGCCGTCGAAGCCGCCAACACCGCCTTCTACGAGGCGATGGAGACCGGCGACTTCGAGGGCGTCTCCCGCCTCTGGCTCGACGACGGAGCCACCCCCGTCACCTGCGTCCACCCGGGCTGGCCGGTGCTCACCGGACGCGGCGCGGTGCTCCGCTCGTACGCCCTGATCATGGCCAACACGGAGTACATCCAGTTCTTCCTCACCGACCTGGAGATCTCCCTCGCCGACGGCACCGCCGTCGTCACCTGCACCGAGAACATCCTCAGCGGCGCACCCGCCGAGGACGGCGCCGAACTGGGCCCCCTCGTCGGCCAGCTCGTCGTCGCCACCAACGTGTTCCGCCGCACGCCCGACGGCTGGCGGCTCTGGTCCCACCACGCCTCCCCCGTCCTCGCCGACACCGGCGACGAGGGGGCCGGACCGCCCGGCGCGGAAGGCACCGAACCGCCGTCCTGACGCGCCCGCGCCCCCCGAGGGCAAGCGCTGTCGGCCCCCGCAGGTAGATTCGACAGTGGACACCCGGCCGTCCGCACCCGGCTGCGTGGCCACCCGAACTACGACAGCAGGAGTGATTCGCGTGGATCGTGTCGCGCTGCGCGGCCTCAAGGCCCGGGGCCACCACGGCGTCTTCCCCAAGGAGCGCGAGGAGGGCCAGACCTTCATCGTGGACCTGGTCCTCGGCCTGGACACCCGCCCCGCGGCGGCCGACGACGACCTGGCGAAGACCGTGCACTACGGCATCGTCGCCGAAGAGGTCGTCGACGTCGTCCAGGGCGAGCCCGTCGACCTCATCGAGACCCTCGCCGAGCGCATCGCCCAGCAATGTCTCGGCCATGCCGGGGTACAGGAGGTGGAGGTCGTCGTCCACAAGCCGGACGCACCGATCACCGTGCCCTTCGACGACGTCACCATCACGATCACCCGGAGCCGACGATGAAAGCCACCCACAGCGACCCCACCGTCCAGCCGGTACCGGCCTCCGTCGTGGCGACCGTCGACGCGGCCGACGTGACCCTCTCCAACCCCCGCTGGGCCGTCCTCGCCCTCGGCGCCAACCTCGGCAACCGCCTGGAGACCCTCCAGGGGGCCCTCGACGCCCTCGGGGACACCCCGGGCCTCCGGGTCAAGGCCGTCTCCCCCGTCTACGAGACGGAGCCCTGGGGCGTGGAGGCCGACAGCCAGCCCTCGTACCTCAACGCCGTGGCGCTCGTGAAGACGACGCTGCCGCCCTCCTCGCTCCTGGAGCGGGCCCACGCCGTCGAGGAGGCCTTCCACCGCGTCCGCGAGGAGCGCTGGGGCGCCCGCACCCTCGACGTCGACATCATCGCGTACGCCGACGTGGTCTCCGAGGACCCCGTCCTCACCCTCCCGCACCCGCGCGCCCACGAGCGCGCCTTCGTCCTCGCCCCCTGGCACGACGTCGACCCCGAGGCCCAGCTCCCCGGCCGCGGCGCCGTCGCCGCGCTCCTCGACTCCCTCGGCCGTGACGGCGTCACTCCCCGTGTCGACCTGGAACTCCGTCTGCCCGAGTAGTCGTTAGGCTCGTGGCAGACCGCCCGCGACCACATGAAGGACACCCGGTGAAACAACTGCGGCTCAAGGTGCTCGCCGGACTCTTCCTCGTGGCCGGCATCCTCTCCTGGGGGGCCGCCCGCCTCTGGGACGCGGTCGGCACCCTCCCGAGCGTGCCGATCGCCGCGCCCATCGTCCTCGCCGTGATCGCCGCCGTCCTCACCGCGACCGCGCTCTCGATCCGGGTCCGCCTCAAGGCCCAGCGCGAGCGCCGCCCGGGCGCCAAGGGCGTCGAGCCGCTCATGGCGGCCCGCGCCGTGGTCTTCGGACAGGCCAGTGCCCTGGTCGCCGCCCTCGTCTCCGGCATGTACGGCGGCACGGGCGTCTTCCTCCTCGGCTCCCTCGACGTCCCCGCCCGCCGCGACCAGGCCCTCTACGCCGGCCTCGCCGTCGCGGCGGGCATCGCCGTCATCGTCGCCGCCCTCTTCCTGGAACGCGTCTGCCGCCTCCCGGAGGACGACGACGAAGGCCCGGGCAAGGCCCGGGCCTGAGACTCTCCCCTGTCGTCGCGCCTCAGCGCGCCATGATCAGGCTCATCGCCTCGGCGCGGGTCGCCGGGTCCCTCAGCTGGCCGCGTACGGCCGAGGTGATGGTCTTGGCGCCCGGCTTGCGGATGCCGCGCATCGACATGCACATGTGCTCGCACTCGAAGACGACGATCACACCGCGCGGCTCCAGGATCTCCATGAGGGAATCCGCCACCTGGGTGGTAAGCCGCTCCTGGACCTGGGGGCGGCGGGCGTAGACGTCCACGAGGCGCGCGAGCTTCGACAGCCCGGTGATCTTGCCCGTCGTCGACGGGATGTACCCGACGTGGGCGACCCCACGGAACGGGACGAGGTGATGTTCGCAGGTCGAATACACCTCGATGTCCTTGACCAGCACCATCTCGTCGTGCCCGAGGTCGAAGGTGGTCGTCAGGACGTCCTCGGGGCGCTGCCACAGGCCCGCGAATATCTCCTTGTACGCCCGGGCCACCCGCGCCGGGGTCTCGCGGAGGCCCTCGCGGTCGGGGTTCTCGCCGACGGCGATGAGGAGTTCGCGGACGGCGGCTTCCGCGCGCTTCTCGTCGAACTCGCCGATCGTGCCCTCGCCGTCCAGGGTCACCGGGTCGGTCATCTCTGTGCCTCGTTCCGTCTGGCTGATGTGCGCGAAATGCCGCGCCCCCACAGGCTAAAACCTGTGGGGGCGCGGCAGCCATTCCGGGGTGGGCCGGTCAGTCCTCGGGGTTGTCGACCGGGGCGATCTCGATGCCCTTGGTGGTGTCGACCGCCGGGGTGGCCGTTCCGTTGGCGCTGTTCGTCAGGGCGAGCTCCTTGGGGGAGAGCACCGGCGGACGCGTCGACGGGGTGCGGCGGGCGGATCCGGTCCAGGCCGGGCGCGCCGGGCGCTTGACGATGGGGGCGAAGATCTCGGCGATCTCCTCCTTGCCCAGCGTCTCCTTCTCCAGGAGGGCGAGGACCAGGTTGTCGAGGAGGTCACGGTTCTCGACGAGAATCTCCCACGCCTCGTTGTGCGCGGTCTCGATGAGCTTCTTGACCTCTTCGTCGACCAGCGCCGCGACCTCTTCCGAGTAGTCGCGCTGGTGCGCCATCTCGCGGCCCAGGAACGGCTCCGTGTTGTCGCCGCCGAACTTGATGGCGCCGAGCCGCTCGGTCATGCCGTACTGGGTGACCATCGCGCGGGCCGTGGCGGTGGCCTTCTCGATGTCGTTCGCCGCGCCCGTGGTCGGGTCGTGGAAGACGAGCTCCTCGGCCGCGCGGCCGCCCAGCATGTAGGCGAGCTGGTCGAGCATCTCGTTGCGGGTGGTCGAGTACTTGTCCTCGTCCGGCAGGACCATCGTGTAGCCCAGGGCGCGGCCGCGGGACAGGATGGTGATCTTGTGGACGGGGTCGGAGTTCGGCGAGGCCGCCGCGACCAGGGCGTGACCGCCCTCGTGGTACGCGGTGATCTTCTTCTCCTTGTCCGACATGATCCGGGTCCGCTTCTGCGGGCCCGCGACCACACGGTCGATCGCCTCGTCCAGAGCCTTGTTGTCGATCAGCTTCTGGTCGCTGCGGGCGGTGAGGAGCGCCGCCTCGTTGAGGACGTTGGAGAGGTCGGCACCGGTGAAGCCGGGGGTGCGTCGGGCGACGGCGCCGAGGTCGACGTCCGGGGCGACCGGCTTGCCCTTCTGGTGGACCTTGAGGATCTCCAGACGGCCCTGCATGTCCGGACGGTCGACCGCGATCTGGCGGTCGAAGCGGCCCGGGCGGAGCAGGGCGGGGTCGAGGATGTCGGGCCGGTTCGTGGCGGCGATCAGGATGACGCCGCCCTTCACGTCGAAGCCGTCCATCTCGACGAGGAGCTGGTTGAGCGTCTGCTCGCGCTCGTCGTGGCCGCCGCCGAGGCCGGCGCCGCGGTGGCGTCCGACCGCGTCGATCTCGTCGACGAAGACGATGGCCGGTGCGTTGGCCTTGGCCTGCTCGAAGAGGTCGCGGACACGGGAGGCGCCGACGCCGACGAACATCTCGACGAAGTCGGAGCCGGAGATCGAGTAGAAGGGGACCCCGGCCTCGCCGGCGACGGCGCGCGCGAGGAGCGTCTTGCCGGTTCCGGGCGGGCCGTAGAGCAGGACGCCCTTGGGGATCTTGGCGCCGACGGCCTGGAACTTCGCGGGCTCCTGGAGGAACTCCTTGATCTCGTGGAGTTCCTCGACGGCCTCGTCCGAGCCGGCGACGTCGGCGAAGGTGGTCTTCGGCGTGTCCTTGGTGATGAGCTTCGCCTTGGACTTGCCGAACTGCATGACGCGGGAGCCGCCGCCCTGCATCTGGTTCATCAGGAAGAGGAAGACGACCACGATCAGGACGAAGGGGAGGAGCGAGAGCAGGATCGAGACGAAGGGCGACTGCTTCGTCGGGGAGACGGTGTAGCCCTTCTCGATCTGCCCGGCCTCGAACTTCTCCTGGAGCTTGTCGGCGATGTCCACGCCCTGGCTGCCGATGTAGCTGGCCTGGACCTTGCTGCTCTTGTCGATCTTCTGGCCGTCGATGAGCTCGATCTTGATGATCTGCTCGTCACCGGTGGTGACCTTTGCCTGCTTGACCTGGTTCTTGTCGATCGCCTGGACGACCTTGCCGGTGTCCACCGTCTTGTAGCCCTCGGACGAGCCGACGACCTGCATCAGCACGACCACGGCGAGGACGGCCAGCACGATCCACATGACCGGCCCACGGAAGTATCGCTTCACGTCCATCCATACGGAGCGAGTACGCCCCGTCCCTCCTGCCCGTAGGAAAATGCTGCTGTGAGAGCTGCTGTGTGAAAAAGCTGTTCTTCGGACGGTACCTCAGCCGCGTCGCCCGCGACCGCCTTCCCGTGGTTCAACGGGGGGAAGGCGGTGCGGGTTCCCCGGACCGCCGGGTGTTCAGCCGCCGTAGACGTGCGGGGCGAGCGTGCCGACGAACGGAAGGTTCCGGTACTTCTCGGCGTAGTCGAGGCCGTAGCCGACGACGAACTCGTTGGGGATGTCGAAGCCGATCCACTTCACGTCGATGGCGACCTTGGCGGCCTCGGGCTTGCGCAGCAGGGTGCACACCTCCAGGGAGGCGGGCTCGCGCGAGCCGAGGTTCGACAGGAGCCAGGACAGGGTCAGGCCGGAGTCGATGATGTCCTCGACGATCAGGACGTGCTTGCCCTTGATGTCGGTGTCGAGGTCCTTGAGGATCCTGACGACGCCCGAGGACTGGGTGCCGGCGCCGTACGAGGAGACGGCCATCCAGTCCATGGTGACGGGGGTGGAAAGGGCGCGAGCCAGATCCGCCATCACCATCACGGCGCCCTTGAGGACACCGACGATGAGCAGGTCCTTGCCCGCGTATTCCGCGTCGATCTTCGCGGCCAGCTCAGCCAGCTTGGCGTCGATCTCTTCCTTGGTGATGAGCACCGACTGGAGGTCGGTGCCCATGTCCTTCTCGTTCACCCGGGTCACTTTCGTTGCAGCGTGCGTCAGCCTTGCCGGATGACCAGTCTGCCACCCTGGCGACGGGCTTCGACGCGGCCGGGCAGGTTGATGGCTCCCTGGCCGCGCCATCCGGTGATGAGCCGGTCGACTTCCTCGATGTGGCGGGCGAAGAGGGAACCGGCGGGGGCGCCCTCCGCGATGACCGCGCGGCGCAGGACGCGGCGGCGGACGGCGGGGGGAAGTCCGAAGAGCTTGGCGCATTCGAGCGCGCCGGCCTCGTCGCGTACGGAGGTCTCGGCGTCGGCGGCCCAGGTGTCGAGGGCGTCCGCGTCGTCCCGGGAGAGCTGGGCCGTTCGGGCGAGTGCTTCGACGACGCCCTTGCCGAGGGCCTTCTCCAGGGCGGGGAGGCCCTCGTGGCGGAGGCGGGAGCGGGTGTAGGCCGGGTCGCTGTTGTGGGGGTCGTCCCACACGGCGAGCTCCTGGGCGATGCAGGCTTTGCGGACGGTCTGGCGGTCGAGCTGGAGGAAGGGCCGCCGGTAGCGGCGGGCGGCGCCGGAGACGGCGGCCATGCCGGAGAGCGAGCGGATGCCGGAGCCCCGTGCGAGGCCGAGCAGGACGGTCTCCGCCTGGTCGTCGCGGGTGTGTCCGAGGAGGATCGCGGCGGCGCCGTGGCGTGCGGCGGCGGCGTCGAGCGCGGCGTAGCGCGCGTCGCGGGCCGCGGCCTCGGGTCCTCCTTCGCGGCCGACGGTGACGGTGACGGCCTCGACGGGGGTGAGGCCGAGGGCGGTCATGCGTCCGGCGACCTCGGTGGCGCGGCTGTCGGAGCCGTCCTGGAGGCCGTGGTCGACGGTGATGCCGCCGGCCCGCACGGGGAGCTTGCGGGCCTCGAAGGCGAGGGCGGAGGCGAGCGCCATGGAGTCGGCGCCTCCGGAGCACGCGACGAGCACCAGGGGTGCGGGCGCGTCGGGTGCGGTGGTGGGGTCGGTCTGGTGCTCGGTGAGAACGTCGTGGAGTACGCGGCGGACCGCCAGGCGTATCGCCGCGACCGCAGGATGGGGACCCATGTCCGGTGCCCTTCGTGATGGGGTGGGGTGCCTCGGTCGGAGTCTTAACGGTCGGAAAGGGGGGTTCGGTCACTCAGAGTGCGTCGATGGTGACAGAAACCCGGCCGTTACCCGAGCATTGCACGCCCCACCCCGTGCCCAGGGTCCCTCGGATGGGTGATTGGCCGGCTGTTCTCCCGTGTTCCTATGCCGTCTGCCGCACCTGCCTCACGAGTCTGCCTTACGGTGCACCCTCGCGATCCAGTCGGCGGGGGCGGCGATCTCGGACTTGGTGGGGAGCGTGTTGGGGGAGGTCCACACGCGGTTGAAGCCGTCCATGCCGACCTGGTCGACGACGGCGCGGACGAAGCGCTCGCCGTCCCGGTACTGGCGGAGCTTGGCGTCGAGGCCGAGGAGTTTGCGCAGGGCGAGGTCGAGGCGGGAGGCCCCGCGGGCCCGGCGCTGCTGGAACTTCTCGCGGATCTCGGCGACGGAGGGCACGACCTGCGGTCCGACGCCGTCCATGACGTAGTCGGCGTGGCCTTCGAGGAGGGACATGACGGCGGTGAGCCGGCCGAGGATCTCGCGCTGCTCGGGGGTCTGGACGAGTTCGACGAGGGACGGCGACGGCTCGCCCTCCTCGCCCTCGGGGCGGCCGCCGGCGAGGGTCTGGGCGGCTTCCCGCAGCCGTTCCACGACGGTGCCGGGGTCGACGTCGGTGGCGGTGAGGAACGACTGGATTTCGCCCTGGAGGTGGTCGCGGAGCCAGGGGACGGCGGTGAACTGGGTGCGGTGGGTCTCCTCGTGGAGGCAGACCCAGAGCCGGAAGTCGTGCGGGGAGACCTCCAGTTCGCGTTCGACGTGGACGATGTTGGGGGCGACGAGGAGGAGCCGCCCGCCACCGCCGCCGGCGGGCAGTTCACGGCTGGCGGGGGCGAAGGTCTCGTACTGGCCGAGGATGCGCGAGGCGAGGAAGGACAGCAGCATGCCCAGCTCGACGCCCGTGACCTTGCCGCCGACGGCGCCGAGGACGGCGCTGCCGGGGGTGCCGGCGCGGCGGTCCTGCATCTTGCCGAGGAGCGGGGTGAGGAGTTCGCGGAAGCCGGCGACGTTGGCCCGGATCCAGCCGGCCCGGTCGACGACGAGGACGGGGGTGTCGTGCGGCTCGACGCCCTCGGGGATCATGCGCGTGTAGGCGCGGACGTGTTCCTCGGACGCCTTGGCGTGCCTGCGGAGTTCGGCGACGACCTCGCGGGCCTCGTCGCGGCTGACTTCGGGTCCGGGCCGCACGAGGCGGGTCGCGGTCGCGACCGCGAGGTTCCAGTCGACCATCCCGGATGTGCCTGCGCCACCGATGCTCGTCATGCGTCAACCGTACGGTCTCGGCGCGCGATCGGAGAGGGTTCGGTACGGGTTCTCCGCGGGTCGGCGGGGGTCGGGGGCGGGGTCAGCGGGCTCCGGCGAGGGCCGCGGAGAGGCGGTCGAGGGCGGGCTGCGCCTCGTACGGCGAGACGGTGCGGCCGGCGAGGAAGGCGAAGGCGAGGAGGCGGCCGTCGGGGGTGACGACGGTCCCGGCGAGCGTGTTGACGCCCGTGAGCGTGCCGGTCTTGGCGCGGACGAGTCCGGCGCCGACGGTGGCCGGCGCGGTGTCGTAGCGGCCGGCGAGGGTGCCGGTGAAGCCGCCGACGGGGAGGCCGGTGAGGAGGGGGCGCAGGGCGGGGCGGGCGGGGTCGGCCGCCCGGGTGAGGAGTCCGGTGAGGAGGGTGGCGGAGACGCGGTCGCGGCGGTCGAGTCCGCTGCCGTCGGCGAAGCGGGTGCCCGCGACGGGGAGGCCGAGGCGGCGGAGCTCGGCCCGTACGGCCCGCTCGGCGCCCTGGAAGCCGGCGGGGAGCCGGTGTGCGAGGGCGGTCTGCCGGGCGAGGGCCTCGGCGAGGTCGTTGTCGCTGTGGGTGAGGGTGCGTTCGGCGAGGTCGGCGAGGGGTGCGGAGTACGTGCGGGCGAGCGGGGCGGCCTTCGGGGTGGGGCCGGGGGCCGGTTCGCCGGTGACCCGGACGCCGGCGGCGGCGAGGTGGCCGGCGAAGGCGCGGGCGGTGTCGCCGGCCGGGTCGGCGGTGCGGGGGGCGGGGCCGCTGTCGCTGCCGTCGAGGCGGCCCTCGTCGGTCATGAGGGCGACGACGGGGGCGATGTTCTCGTTGGGGCCGATGGGGTGGAGGGCGGGTCCGCGGTAGAGGCCGGTGTCGTAGGCGAGGCGTACGGAGGTGCGGCCGGTCTTCCCGAGGGCGCGGGCGGTGTCGGCGGCGAGGGCCTTCAGGCGCGCCCGGTCGAGGGTGGGGTCGCCGCCGCCGGTGAGGGTGACGCGGCTGCCGTCGGGGGTGGCGGTGACGGTCGTGGCGATGCGGTGGTCGGGGCCGAGGGCGGAGAGCGCGGCGGCGACGGTGACGATCTTGATCGTGGAGGCGGGGGTCATGGGGGTGCCGGCGCCTTCGCCGTACAGCTGCGCTCCGGTGGCGGTGTCGACGACGGAGGCGGTCCGCAGCGGGCCGAGGCCGGGGTCGGCGAGGAGCGGGACGAGGACGGCGGCGAGGTCGGCGGGGCGTCCGGCGGGCCGTCCCGCGGGGGCCGGGGCGTGCAGGGCGGTGAGGACGCCGGGGGCGCTGGGCGCGGGGGCCGGGCGGCGGGGCGGCGCGGGGGCCGGGGCGGGCGCGGGGGCGTGACGCGTGCCACCCGCCGCGGGGGCGGCGGCGCGGGCCCGCTCGGCCGTACGCTGGCCTCCGTCCCACGGACCGGCCGCGGTCACCGCCGCGGCGGCCAGGACGAGTCCGAGGGCGGCGGAGCCCGCCGTGAGCTGCCACATCCTCGGCTCCGGCATCTGCTGACCAGCCCCTTTCGCGATCACACACGTGCGTGAGGGACACTTAATCACCGCGCGTCGTCGCGAGCATTCACTTGTGTTGATTCAGGAGGAGCCACCCGTGGAGTTCGACGTTCTCATCGAGATCCCCAAGGGGTCGAGGAACAAGTACGAGGTCGACCACGAGACGGGTCGCATCCGCCTGGACCGTCGCCTCTTCACGTCGACGGCCTACCCGACCGACTACGGCTACGTGGAGAACACCCTCGGCGAGGACGGCGACCCGCTGGACGCGCTCGTCATCCTCGACGAGCCGACCTTCCCGGGCTGCCTCATCAAGTGCCGCGCGATCGGCATGTTCCGCATGACCGACGAGGCGGGCGGCGACGACAAGCTGCTCTGCGTCCCGGCCACGGACCCGCGCATGGAGCACCTGCGCGACATCCACCACGTGGCGGAGTTCGACCGCCTGGAGATCCAGCACTTCTTCGAGGTCTACAAGGACCTGGAGCCGGGCAAGTCCGTCGAGGGCGCCGACTGGGTCGGCCGCGCCGAGGCCGAGGCCGAGATCGAGAAGTCGTACGCGCGCGCCAAGGAGCAGGGCGGCCACTGAGCCCTCGCTGTCGTGATCGTGTGAAGGCGGTGCACCTGTCGGGTGCACCGCCTTTCGCACGTCCGTCGCCCCTTCATACTGGAATCCACGATTCCCTGGGGATGAGGCGGAGAGAGTGGTGGCGGAGCCGAAGGGCCCCGAGGAGGCTCCGGAGGACCGGAAGCCTCAGTCGGACGAGGCACGGAGCGCATTCGTCCCTCCTGTCGGGGTGGAGCAGCCGGCGCCGCCCGAGGAGGAGCATCCGACCTCCGAGTTCGCCCTGCCGCCGGGTCTGACGCCGGAGCCGCCGCCGGAGCAGGAGAAGTCGGCGTTCGCCACGCCGGCCACGTACTCGGCGCGCAACTCGCCGCCCGTCTTCACCCCGGCGTACGGGGTGCCGCTGGTGCGGCTGTCGCAGGACGCGCCGTGGCAGGACCGGATGCGGACCATGCTGCGGCTGCCGGTGCACGAGCGGCCGGTGCCGGAGTCGTCCCGCAAGGAGGACGAGTCGGGTCCCTCGGTGCCGCGCGTGCTCGACCTGACCCTGCGCATCGGCGAGCTGCTGCTGGCGGGCGGGGAGGGCGCGGAGGACGTCGAGGCGGCGATGTTCGCGATCTGCCGCTCGTACGGCCTGGACCGGGTCGAGCCGACGGTCACGTTCACCCTGTTGTCGGTCACGTACCAGCCGTCGCTGGTGGACGACCCGGTGACGGCGAACCGGACGGTGCGGCGCCGGGGGACGGACTACACGCGGCTCGCGGCGGTGTACCAGCTGATCGCGGACATCAACGAGCAGTCGCACGAGGTGACGCCGGAGGAGGCGTACCGGCGGCTCGCGGAGATACGGCGCAACCGGCACCCCTACCCCGGCTGGGTGCTGACGGCGGCCGCGGGCGTCCTGGCCGGCGCGGCCTCGGTGCTGCTCGGCGGCGGTCCGACGGTCTTCTTCGTGGCGGCGCTGGGCGCGGTGCTCGGCGACCGGCTGGCGTGGCTGTGCGCGGGGCGCGGGCTGCCGGAGTTCTACCAGTTCCTGGTGGCGGCGATGCCGCCGGCGGCGATGGGGGTGCTCCTGACGCTGCTGCACGCGGATCTGCGGCCGTCGGCGGTGATCACCGGTGGCCTGTTCGCGCTGATTCCCGGGCGGGCGCTGGTGGCGGCCGTCCAGGACGGTCTGACGGGCTTCTACATCACCGCGTCGGCGCGTCTCCTGGAGGTCGCGTACTTCTTCGTGGCGATCGTGGTGGGCGTGCTGTCGGTGCTGTACATCGCGGTGCAGTTCGACGCGCAGCTGAACCCCGAGGGGGCGCTGCGGGCGGTGGAGCGGCCGGTGACGCAGATCCTGGCGTCGATGGTGCTGTGCGCGACCTTCGCGGTCCTGCTGCAGCAGTCGCGCTCCACGGTGCTGTTCGCGACGCTGAACGGCGGGGTGGCCTGGGTGATCTACGCGTCGATAGCGGTCACCGCGGAGGGCTCGGCGGTGATGGCGACGGCGGTGGCGGCCGGGCTGGTGGGGCTCTTCGGGCAGCTGATCGCCCGCTACCACCACACGTCGTCGCTGCCGTACGTGACGGCGGCGATCGGTCCGCTGCTGCCGGGTTCGGCGACGTACTTCGGTGTCCTCGCGATCGCCCAGAACAACCTGGACCAGGGGTTCGCCTCGCTGGCGAAGGCGGCGGCGCTGGCCCTGGCGATCGCCATCGGGGTGAACCTGGGGAGCGAGCTGGCGCGGCTCTTCATGCAGGCCCCGGGCGCGGCGGCGGCCCGCCGCGCGGCGAAGCGGACCCGCGGCTTCTAGGGCCTGTCGTCTCCTCCGGGTCAGGCACGATCCGGAAGAGGCGGCCTGGGCGGCAGGCCCCGGGCGGGGTCCGTGGTCGCCTTCTCCGGAGCCGGGCCGGGTCCGTCGCGGGCTCCCCGGAGTCCGGGCCGGGTACGCCGACACCCCGGGGCGGTCGGCTCCCGGGGTGTCGGTGCGGCGGGGGCGGGGACGTCCCGCCGGCCGGTTTCAGCGCTTGGCGTGGCGGCCGCGGGGCCCCTGGGGGTTGGGGGTGCCGGGGGCGTCGTGGTCGTCCCGGGCCTGGGCCTTCTTGGCCTGGGAGCGGGCCCGGAGGAACTCGATCACGATCGGGACGACGGAGATCAGGACGATGCCGACCAGGATCATCTCGATGTGCTGGTGCACGAAGTCGATCTTGCCGAGGGAGGCGCCGAGGAGGGTCACGCCGGCGCCCCACAGCACGCCGCCGATGACGTTGAAGGTGATGAACGAGCGGTAGTTCATCCGGCTCACGCCGGCGATGATCGGCGTGAAGGTCCGCACGATGGGGACGAAGCGGGCCAGGATCAGCGACTTCGGGCCGTGCTTCTCGAAGAACTCGTGCGCCTTCTCGACGTTCTCCTGCTTGAACAGCTTGGAGTCGGGGCGCTTGAAGAGGCTGGGCCCGACCTTCCGGCCGAAGAGGTAGCCCACCTGGTCGCCGATGATCGCGGCGGCCACGACCAGCGTGCAGACCAGCCACAGCGGGGTGTCCAGTTTGCCGGTGGTGACGAGGAGGCCGGTGGTGAAGAGCAGCGAGTCACCGGGCAGGAAGAACCCGATGAGAAGGCCGGACTCGGCGAAGACGATCACCAGGACACCGATCAGACCGAAGGTCTGGATCAGATAGTCCGGGTCCAGCCAGCTCGGTCCGAGGGCAAGCGTGTTCACGGGTTCCGGGCTCCTGCGGTCGGTGGGGGCTTGGGGGACGGCTGCCCCAAGCTATCAACGCGGGCCGGACGCCCCCGGTTCCACCCGGCCCCCACGGGATGCGGACCGGGCCTCCACACCCGAGGGTGGGGGGTCAGGAGGTGCATGCCGATGGGCATCGAGGAGTACGGAGGCGGCCAGGGGCCGCACCCCGACGTGCTGGTCGTGACCACGAACGACGTGCCGGGTTTCGAGGTCCGGCAGGTG
Source organism: Streptomyces sp. NPDC104202 (assembly GCF_055584185.1). Lineage (NCBI taxonomy): Bacteria > Bacillati > Actinomycetota > Actinomycetes > Kitasatosporales > Streptomycetaceae > Streptomyces > Streptomyces sp. NPDC104202. Next base: position 106,405 of record NZ_JBVJMN010000021.1, read on the forward strand.
CTCGGTGAGGTCTTCGGGCTCACCGTGCGCTCACGCCATCTGGGCAGCCAGATCGGCGCGGGGCTGAAGTCGATGATCGGCGGGGAGCTGAAGGGTCTGACCAAGACCCTCGTGCAGACCCGCAACCAGGCGATGGAACGCCTGGTGGAGCAGGCTCAGGCGCGCGGCGCGAACGCCGTGCTGATGTTCCGCTTCGACGTGACGGAGGCCGCCGACGTGGGCACGGAGGTGTGCGCGTACGGCACGGCGGTGGTGATCGCGCCACGCGCCTGAGCGGGAGCCGCGCCGCGCGGCGACGGGGTGCTCACGCCCGGTGCGCAGGTCGTAGACGTAGAGCCGCCACGGCTCGCGCGGC